>JAFGWC010000087.1 GCA_016937695.1 Bacteroidales bacterium | reverse complement strand
TTTATTAACAAAACCCTCACTTTTTGGAAAATTTCCGATACCTTCGCTGTGATAGGTTCGGAATCACATTCCGGGCACACACAATGTATATACAAAATAGGCGAAATAGCAGTAATGCCAAGGGTTGTAGCCCGCTTCAAGGTTGTAACGGTTTGATAAGTTTGAAGCCCGCAATCGCCTACTTTGCATATACTAAACGTTCTACCCCTAAACAAAAAAATACAACTAATAAATAATCTCACAAAACTAAATAATTAAACATCTTGCTAAGTATTTTTATATCGCAATATAAAAACTTTGTTAAATGCTTAAGCTAAATAAAATATAAGTAAAAAGTAAATAAACTAAGCTTGTTTGGTAAAGTAATCATCCAAACCGAAGTTCCGCAAGCTTGTTCGAAGGTGTTTCTTTTAATTATGAAAAACCACATTAAAGTTACAAAGAAAAAACACCTGTTGAGTTTGAAAATTTATATATTTGTATCGGACAACAAACCGATGGTGAGAAATCAGCCACAGAATTAAAACCTGTGATAAATAAAAAACCCAGATAAGTTTTATAAAGCTTATCTGGGTTTATAATAATTAATCCTTTTATTCTATTTTATAAGCCACTACTCTATTATCTAAAAATGTTGGAATATAAATTGTTTTTTTATCGTTAATAAACTCAAAATCAGCAGCATTTACATTAATAAATTCTGTACTTATTAGTTTTTTATGCTCTATATTTTTGTCTTTATTTATTAAAGTTACATTTCCAGACCAATCTGAAATAATATAGCTTTCCTTATCAAACTTTGCTAAACCATCAATCGAACCAGTTTCCGAAATTAAAATATTTGATGCTTTATTTTTTTTATTTACAGTTAAAACATAATTGCCACAACCTATTAATAAATTTTCGCCTTCAATCAATAAACCATTTGGTTTTTTTAATTTATCAGAATCTAACCAAAGCTTTATTTTTTTTTCACTATACTGATAAATTTTATTAGCTCTCATATCGCTAACATATACTTTACCAGTTTTATCAATCGCAATATCATTTAAAAATTGAGCATTAGCAACTGTAATAGTATCTGAAATTTTAGATTTATCAATATCAATTACTACAAGTCTATCAATATCAGCAACATACAATGTGTTGTTATAAATTCCCATTCCTTTTGGAGCATTTAAGCCTTCAATCCATTTAAGCTTGATTATTTTTCCATCAAGGCTAAGTTTTGAAATAAATCCATTTCCATCTTTCTGTGCAGAATTTCCATTAATATTAGAAACATATAATACATTATTTTTTTTATCAAACATTAGCGATTCCGGGGTTAAAAACACTTTTTCGCTTTCCCATATTTTTTTTACTGATTTATCATAAAAATCATTTTCCTGAGAATATATACCAACATATTTTGTTAATAAAACAAGTAAAGTTAAAATCAATACAAATTTTTTCATAGCTCTAATTATTAATATTTATAAAAATCATTAGAAAACAACTGTTAAAATTAAAGAATTATTCAGCTAAAACAAATTAAAAAAGGTTTTTTACAATCACAAATTTTAATAAAATCTTAAATAACAAATCCAAAATTATTTTGAATTCTAACAAAATTTTACTATGTTTGCATAACATTATTTTACTATGTTTGCATAATATATTTAAAAACAATAAAAATTTATAGATATGAAAGTATTATTATGTATTGGGCATGTACCGGATACTACTTCAAAAATAAGGTTTACAGAAAACGACACTGTTTTTGATACAAAAGACATTCAGTATATTGTTGGACCATACGAAGAACTTGCTTTAACAAGATTACTTGAAATAAAAGAGCAAATTGGCGATTTAAACATTACTGCAATAAATGTTGGACCGCAAGATACAGAACCTACAATAAGAAAAGCTTTAGCAGTTGGTGCAGATGATGCAATAAGAGTTAATGCAGAAGCAACTGATGCTTTGTTTGTTGCAAAACAAATTGCAGAAGTTTTCAAAAACGGCGATTATGATTTTATTGTAACAGGAAGAGAATCAATCGATTTTAATGGCGCACAAGTTGGTGAAATGATAGCTGAACTTTTAGATATTCCTTCAATATCAAGTACTACAAAAATTGAGATTGATGGTAAAACAGCAAAATTAAATCGCGAAATTGACGGTGGAAAAGAAGCACTTGAATTAGAATTTCCATTTGTATCAACAGCAGGAAAAGGTTTTGCATTAGAACCTCGTATTCCTAGTATGAGAGGAATTATGCAAGCTCGTAAAAAACCGTTGCAAGTAATTGAGCCTATTTCTCAAGAAGTTAAAACAAAAACAAACAAGTTCTATCTTCCTGAATCAAAAGCTGCATGTAAATTTGTTGATGCTGAGGATGTTGATGAATTAGTTAGACTTCTTCATGAAGAAGCAAAAGTAATTTAAGCTGATTTTTATCTGATAAAAAATATCAGTATTTTAAAAAAGTAAAAAAATAGGTTTTGGTACCTTAAAACATAAAAAAACAAGAAAATGTCAGTACTAGTATATACAGAAAACTGGGATGGAAAATTTAAAAAATCAAGCTTTGAACTTCTGTCTTACGCAAATGAAATTGCAAAAAAAGCAAATACAGAATTAACTGCCCTAACAATTGGCAATGTTTCTGAAGAAGAATTAAAATCATTAGGAAAATTTGGAGCATCAAAAGTGCTTGTTATAAAAGACGAAAAACTAAAAGATTTTATAGCAAAAACTTATTCATCGGCTATTGCACAAGTTGCTGAAAAACTTGATTCTAAAATTATTATTGTTGCAAATAATGTTTCAGGTCGTGCTGTTGCTGCAAGAATTTCGGTTAAATTAGATGGAAGCTTTGCTCCGGGCGTTATGCATTTGCCATCAAGCATAGAACCATTTGTAGTTAGAAAAAAAGCATATTCAGGAAAAGCATTTAGCGATTTTGAATTAACCGGAAAAGTTACGGTTTTAAGTTTAAACCCAAATTCTTTCAAACTTATTGAAGATGCTAAAGGAATTACAATAGAAGAAATTACTGTTGAAATTAATGATGCTGATTTAGCAGCTAAACCAAAAAGTGTTGAAAAAGCAACAGGGAAATTATTAATTACTGAAGCAGAGATACTTGTATCTGGTGGACGCGGATTAAAAGGTCCAGAAAATTGGGGAATGATTGAAGAATTAGCCACTACACTTGGTGCAGCAACATGCTGTTCTCGTCCTGTTGCCGATTTAGAATGGCGACCTCATGAAGAACATGTTGGACAAACCGGAAAAGTTGTTGCTCCTAATTTATATATAGCTGTTGGCATTTCAGGTGCTATTCAGCACTTAGCCGGAGTTAACAGTTCTAAAGTTATGGTTGCAATAAATACAGATGAAGAAGCTCCATTCTTTGAAGCTGCAGATTACGGAATTATCGGAGATGCTTTTAAAGTAGTTCCGGCATTGAATGAAGCTATCAAAAAATTTAAAGCTCATTCTTAATTAAAATTGCTATAGTTTTTAGTTTAACAACTGATTATAGATACATTACACCTGTTTAGTTTAGTTTTAATCAATGAGATCCGGGGCAAGAAATACAGCCCCGTTTCTTTTTTGGTACTTTATTAATCCAATATTTTAATCCAACTGCTAAACCTATACTTTTTGGCTGAATATGATTTATCGAAATGCTTAAATCAGTTTTTTTATTTAAATAATAATTATATTCAATTTCTGCACTTAGCCAACTAATTTTATATTGTAAATCATTTAAATTTTCATAATAAGCTTCATCTATATAACCATTTATTGAATTTCTAGCTTTTCTTAATTGAAAATTTGGACCAATTCCTACGTATAGAGAATTTTTAAAATGCTTTATTAATTTGAATTTAATCATTATTTGAGTGTTTGCAGACAATTGAGAAAGTTTATCATAAAACAATGATTGAGAGAACTTTATAGCAGTATTTTCATTAGAATATGCTTCAAAAGAAAATATTAAACCGGATTCTAAACAAAAACTTCCTTTTTCATTTAATTTTCTGTTATAAAAAACAGAATTCAAAGCATCAAATTCATAAGTTAAGGATAAAAATTTAACACTTATGTTAGTTTGTGATGATAAATTACATTCAAAAATCAGTAAAACTAACAATATATTGAAAAAAGCCTTGAATATTTTCATTTTTACAGATTTCAATTAATCAATAAAATTACAATACTTTATATTAACTAAAAATGATTGATGTCATAATTATTTTTTTAATAAAACCTCTATAATTTATCATAATCACTACCCTGCAAGAGTTTAAAACTATTAGAAGGTTTTTATCAAAAGACTTGGCAGGTTTTATTAAATCCTGAAAAATAATATTCAAATAAGTCTTCATCAATTATGTAAATATTATTATTTTTGCATAACATTAAATATTTTAATAAATTTAATAATACATATATCATGAACAGCGAAATAATAGATGCATATCTAAAACACGAAAAAGAGAGGGGCGAAAAAGGAATTCCTGCATTAGCATTAAATTCAGTACAAACTACCGAAGTTTGTAAATTGCTAGAAAATCCTGAAAAAGGACAAGAAGAATTTTTGTTTAATCTGATTTCTGAAAGAGTATTGCCAGGAGTGGATCCGGCAGCCGAAATTAAAGCAAATTTTCTTGGTGCAATTATTAAAGGCGAAAAAAAATCACAATTAATTGATAAAAAAGAAGCAGTACGTCTTTTAGGCACAATGATGGGCGGATATAATGTAAAATATCTGGTTAATACATTAAACAACAAAGATTTAGCTGATGATGCAATAGAAGCACTTTCGAATATAACTTTGGTTTATGATGCATTTGAAGAAATTGTTGAATTATCAAAAACTAACGATAAAGCCAAAAAAGTTTTAGAATCATGGGCAAATGCCGAATGGTTTTTAAAAAAGCCTGAATTCCCTGAAACTTTTGTTGTAAAAGCATTTAAAGTTGATGGCGAGATTAATACAGACGATTTTTCTCCTGCATCAGAAGCCTCAACAAGATCTGACATTCCTTTACACTCACTATCAATGGGACAAACAGGATTTACAGATGGCAATGCAACTATTGCAGAATGGCGAAAACAAGGAAATAAAGTAGCTTTTGTTGGTGATGTTGTTGGAACAGGTTCATCAAGAAAATCGGCAACAAACTCAGTTTTATGGCATATTGGTGAAGATATTCCTTTTGTTCCAAATAAAAAACGTGAAGGTGTTATTATTGGTGGTGTTATAGCTCCAATTTTCTTTAATACAGTTGAAGATTCAGGCGCACTTCCTATTAGTTGTGATGTTTCAAAAATAAAAAGTGGCGATATTATTACAATAAACACCTCAAAAGGCGAAATTACAAATGAAAAAGGCGAATTAATATCAAAATTTGAATTAAAACCAAACACAATTGCAGATGAATACAGAGCAGGTGGTAGAATTCCATTGATTATCGGACGTTCTCTAACATCAAAAGCTCGCAAAGTTTTAGGTTTAGGTGAAACTGATATTTTCGCAAAACCAATTCAACCTGTTCATAAAGAAAATCAGCAATATACTTTAGCTCAAAAAATGGTTGGAAATGCATGCGGACAAAAAGGTGTTTTACCGGGCGAAGCAGTTGAACCATTAATGACAACGGTTGGCTCACAAGACACAACAGGACCAATGACAGCAGATGAATTAACTGAATTGGCATGTTTGAAATTTCAAACACCTTTATTTATGCAATCATTCTGTCATACAGCAGCTTATCCTAAAGAAGCTGATGTAAAAACACATAAAAAACTTCCACAATATATTATCGAAAGAAATGGCGTTTCTCTTTTACCGGGCGATGGCGTAATTCACACATGGTTAAACAGAATGCTAATTCCTGATACAGTTGGAACAGGCGGCGATTCTCATACAAGATTTCCTTTAGGAATTTCATTTCCTGCAGGCTCTGGTTTGGTTGCTTTTGCAGGTGCATTAGGGTTTATGCCGCTTGATATGCCTGAATCTGTTTTAGTTAAGTTTAAAGGAAAAATGAACAAAGGCATTACATTACGTGATGTTGTTAATGCAATACCTTATTTTGCAATTCAAAAAGGAATGCTTACAGTTCCTAAACAGAACAAAATAAATGTATTTAACGGAAGAATTCTTGAAATGGAAGGTTTACCTGACATTACCATTGAACAAGCATTTGAATTAACAGATGCTGCTGCCGAAAGAAGTGCAGCTGCTGCAACAATAAAACTATCAGAAAAAAGTGTAGCTACATATCTTCGTTCAAATGTTGCTTTGCTTGAGAGATTGATAAAAGACGGATATAAAGATGCAACGACTTTACAAAAAAGAATTGATGCGTTAAACGAATGGTTGAAAAATCCTAAATTAATGGAAAGAGATGCAAATGCACAATATGCAGAAGTTATTGAAATTGATTTAGCAGATATAAAAGAGCCAATTGTTGCTTGCCCTAACGATCCTGATGATGTTAAACTATTATCAGCTGTTGCAGGCGAAAAAATTGATGATGTATTTATTGGTTCATGTATGACAAATATAGGACACTTCAGAGCTGCAGGTAAAATTTGGGAAGGACACAAAAGAAATCCAAACGTTAGAACATATATTGTTCCACCAACAAGAATGGATCAGAAAAAGTTGAAAGATGAAGCTAAATTTTCGACATTTACTAATGTAGGTGCAAGAATTGAAACTCCGGGATGCTCATTATGTATGGGAAACCAATTAAGAGTGCCTGACAATGCAGTTGTTTTTTCAACATCAACAAGAAACTTTAATAACAGAATGGGAAAAGGGGCTCAGGTTTATCTTGGTTCTGCTGAACTTGCTGCTATTGTATCTTTAAATAATAAAATACCCACTGTTGCAGAATATTTTGATGAATATTTTAAACATATTTTACCAAATGAAGCTAGTATTTATGAATATCTTCAATTTGATGAATTAGACGATCCTGATTCAGTATTTTTGAAATAAATTTACTACTAAAATATTGTTAAATAAAAAGCCTTGACCTAACTCAAGGCTTTTTATTTTAATTATAAGGCTTATAAACTATACATTTTTAGTATATTTGTTTTAATATTTATTTCTATTAAACAAACAAACATTATTTTAAATTAAACCAGTAAAAATGAAAGCCCTTATTTTAAGCGTAGCATACTCACTTATTGCAATTTTAGGATTTACAGATAATCAAATTTGGGTGCAGGTAAAAATGCCATCAAACAACTATTCGGGTGAAAAATTCACTGTAGAAATTACTGTAAATAAGCTTGATTTAAAGCACTTTGCAGAATTCAGTCAAAAATTACCGAAAGGATTTACTGCAATTGAAAAAGAATCTGGAAGTGCAGAATTTTCTTTTTCAAATCAGGAATTAAAGTTTGTTTGGCTTCGTTTACCACGAGAACCAAAATTTACAATTAGTTTTGATTTAATTACAGATAAAAATACGACCGGCACTTTTAATATGCAAGGCCTTTTTACGTATATCTTTAAAAATCAAAGAGGAACTGCATATTCAAACAGTCAGGTAATAAATATTTACAAAAAGGGCGAAGGTTATAATTTTAATAAAGAACTTCGTTCGAGCAATATAAGTTTTCCTCCAACAGATCCAAACATTGTTCAATGTTTAAGAGTTAAGCCTTTTTATTCTGCTAATGATAAAAGTCTAATAGTGAAACTATTGGTTAGCAGAGGAACAATAATGAGTGCAGCAAAAATTGAAGAAAATATTCCGGATGGATATAAGGCTGAAGTAATAAACTCAAAAGGCGCTTCTTTTGCTCAAGAAGACAAAAAAGTATTATTTGTTTGGGCAAATCTTCCTCTGGAAAAGAATTTTGAAGTTATTTACAAATTAAAAGCTAATAAAATTAATCCTCAATTACCTATCATCGAAGGCGATTTTAATTATCTTGACGGCAGTCAGCTTTTTGTAAAAAAAATAATTGAAATAGATAATGACCGCCAAGAAAATAAAAACATCAATACAAAAGATATTAAAGAATTTTTTCTTGAACAGAATTAACAAATAAACAAATATTTATAACCCACTAAACGAGATATTCTCAAACAACATACTTGGTGTTTGCCATCTTGAGAATTGATAAGGATCGTTTCCAATTTCAGCAAGTTTTGCCCAAAGCTCTTTAGAATTTCCCGAAATATTCATTTCATTAATAGGTTTTGTTAATTTTCCATTTTCAATTAAAAAGCCTGAAATACCAAATGAAAAATCGCCAGTTGTAGAATTAGAATTTCCACCATTAAATCCTGTTAAGAAAATTCCTTTTTTTAAGGATGTTTGCATTTCAATTAAAGTTTTATTCCCAGTTTCGAAAAAAAGATTAGAAGTTGCGCCACCATTTGGCTCTAATCCTAATTTATTTCCATAATAATTATCTATAAAATAATAATTCAGAACACCATTATCAATTAATTTTCGCTGTCTTGTAGCAATTCCATCGCTATCGTATAGTTTTGAGCCTAAGCCTTTTTCAACAAATGGATTATCAAGAATGCTTAGTTTTGATGATGCAACTTGTTTTCCTATCATTCCATCTAAATAAGATCGCTTTTGCTGAATTGCCGATGCTGCCAATGGTGATAAAAGCATTGATAGAAGATTTGCAACAGCTTTATTTTCAACCAATAAATCATAGTTTCCTGATTTTATTTTACTCTGTCCTATTTTATCTAAAGCATTTTGCACTGCCAAATTTGCAATAAAATCAGATTCCGGCAATTGGTTTTTAAATCTTGTTTGTGCGGCAAACCAACCTTCAGGTCTTGAATCGCCATCTTTAATTGTAACTTCAGAAGCCAAAGAGAATAAAGTAGCTTCTTTAAAACCAACAAAACCATTGCTGTGCACTTTTAATGAAGAAAAAATCACATCGGAAAAATTAGACGCTGTTGAGATTATTTTATCACTTTTTGACAGAGCCAGTTCATAAATTTCTTTAATTCTTTCAATTCTTTCTTCTGCACTAAGTTTATGATAATCTGCATCTAACAATTTTAAATCTAAGTCTAAATTTTTTGCATATAATTTAGAATCAGGTAATTTCCTATACTTATCTTCACTTAAAAACTTTGTAGATTTAACTGCTTGTTCAATAAACTTTTTTAAGCTTTCTTTCTTTAAATCATTAGTTGAATGACTTGAATATTTATTATCAACATAGATTTGAATAGATAAACTACTCTGTTGAGATTCTTGTAATTGCTCAATTTCTGAATCGCGATATTGAATATCAACTCCATTTTCTTCAGAAAGATTGATTGCAATTTGGTTTGCACCATTTTTTTTTGCTAAATCAATGATATATTGAGCTAAAGCTTCTTTTTCTTTTCTATCCATATTAAAAGGAATTATAAATGGTAAATAATAAATAGCAAATAGACGGTTTATATTCCGCCAACAGTTAATTTTGAGACTTTTACTGTTGGTAATCCCATTGAAACAGGAACGCTTTGTCCATCTTTTCCACAAGTCCAGCCGCCTTCAGTCATTTTAAAATCATCGGCTACCATTGTTATGTTTTTTAATACTTCAGGTCCGTTTCCAATAATGTTAATGTCTTTAATTGGCATTGTAATTTTTCCATTTTCAATAAGAAAACCTGATTTAACATAAAAAGTAAAATCTCCTCCACCAATCATAACTTGTCCGTTTGTAAAAGTTTCGGCAATAATTCCTTTTTTTACACTTTTAATGATTTCTTCTCTTTTATGAGGTCCGGGCAACATATAAGTGTTTCTCATTCTTGGCAAAGGTGCAAACCTGAAAGATTCTCTTCTGCCGCTTCCAGTTGGTTTAACACCATAATGAATAGCACTTAATCTATCATGCATATAAGATTTCATTATTCCATTCTCAACCAGAACTGTTTTTTTAGTATCGTTACCTTCATCATCAATATTAATTGAGCCTCTAACATTTGGATTTGTACCATCATCAACAATAGTAACAAAATTTTCGGCAACAGGTTTGCCAATTTTATTACTGAAAATTGATATGTTTTTTCTATTAAAATCGGCTTCCATACCATGTCCGATTGCTTCGTGCAAAAGTATACCCGAACTGCCGGCAGATAGAACAACTTCCATTTCGCCGGCTTGAGGTTTTCCAGCATCGAATAAAGAAACTGTACTTTCAACGGCTTCTTTAGCTAAACGATTAATATTTTCTTCGTTAAAGAATTCAATTCCTTGCCTTGCAGATAAATTAAAACTATTTTGTTCTCTTTTTCCATTTTGTTCGGCAATACAAGAAACTGTTATTTGTCCCATTGGCTTATAATCGTAAGTTATTCTACCTTCTGAATTAGCAAACAAAATTCGATTTGTACTATTTGTAAATGAGATAGTTGACTTAATAACTCTTTTATCTAGCGCGAAAACTTTTTCGTTTATTTTTTGCAAATAAGGTATTTTTTTTTCAACAGAAACTTCTTCCCATGGAGTTTTTATAGCATAATAGTTTGCAGGAGCATGTACTTGCAATTCAGGAATTTTATGACTTTTATTTGAATTAGCAATACTAGCAGCTGTTTGTGCTGCTTTTTTCATTGTTTCGGCACTAATAATTTCTGTAAATGAATATCCGGTTTGCTTTCCTTTTATTACCCTTATTCCTACTCCTAACGTGATATTTGAATGTGCTCTGTTAACAGCATTATCTTCAAGCCCGATATAATCTGACAAACTATTTTGAAAGTATAAATCGCAGTAATCACCTCCTTTTGATAAACCAACTGAAATTATATTTCTGATTAGTTCTAAATTTACTCCAAAATGTTCTAAATAATTATGTAGTTCCATTTATTTGTGTTTTTATTTTTAAACATAGTAAGTTTTGTAAACTTGATAAGTTTTGTTACTTCTACGCTTTAAACTTTTTAAATTTACTAAGTATTGAAGACTTAGTAAGTTATTATATAATTTAATTGTTTAAAACCAATCCGGTCTTTCAAAAATTAGTATTACGGTTTTAGTATTTTGTTCTAGGCCAAGGCTTTTTCCATATTCTGAAACCATATCTCCATTATTATCTAAGCCAATCCATATTTGATTTTTGCTTAGAAGTAGTGCTTCTCCCATTCCATATTGTGGCGATTTATTTGCATAAATTCGTTTACCATTATTATATACAATAGTATTAAATGATACTGATTTAGTTTCTTTTGTTTTAATATCTAATCTGGTAACTAAGGCTTTGCTTCTTTCTAAAATATATAGATATTTATTTTCAAATTTCATATCAGAAATATCGTATCCTTCTTCGTTTTGATAAAAAATATCTTTAAAAGGCTCAGATATTTCATTGGTTTTTAAATTAATACTAAAAACTCTGCGTGGTTGTCTTTCTTTTGCAATGTATAAAATATCATTTTCGCAATCTATTGCTATACCTTCAAGTCCTTTGTTTCCCCAATCACTGTCATCAATATTTAAACTTTTCCAATTTATATCTATTTTTTCTAATTTGCAGCTTGTTGGCTCTGTTTTATAAATATCGTTTTCCCATTCTTCAATAATATAAAAATGGTTATTATAAAAATCAATTCCTTCGTAATCTATTTTACTTGTAGTGCAAAGTTCTATTTCTGATAAAATTCTAAAATTATTAGTAGTTGTATCTATTTTATATATTTTATTATTATATTCTTTATCAGCAATAATAAAAATATCTTTTCCGTTACTTGTAATTCCGCTTAAATCAAAACGTTTATCATTAAGTGTTTTAAATTGCTTGTAAGGATTATTTTTTATTAGTTTTAAATTATAAATTTCGTTATTTTCTAATTCTTCAGTATTTTCCTGAGCATTATTACAAGTAATAAATAAAGTAGAAAACAATAAAGCTAAAATAAAGCTCTTCATATCTGTAAGGTTTTAAGGATTCACAAATTTAATCGAAAAAAATAAGTTGACAAATTATAATTTTAAAGTTTCAGGTTTTCAATTACTAATTGCCAATAATAAATAATAAAAAAACCGCTGCAAGGTTTTGCAGATGCTTGCATGATTTTTTTGAAACCTGCAAGCTTTATTCTGAAAAAAAATATCGAATAATCGTAAATATTTTTCTTTATCAGGTTTTCCAATAAAATCTGTAAACTAATCCCCATTCTACAAAATCGGCAACTCCTTTGCTGGTTTTTAATGTAATATTTGCCAATATGTTTTTTGTTATAAAATATTTTAAACCAACGCGTTGGTAAATAATTCCATCATCGGTATAATAAGTAAAAATATATGTTCCGGCTTGTATTGTAAATACAAGTTTGTTCATGCTTGCTTCAAATGATGCATGTATGCCATATCGTATTACTTCTGATTGTGTTATTATTTTTGTTGAATCCGGATTTAAAACATCGTATAAACTTTCATCATAAAAAACATCTGCGCCAAGCCCGATATTATATTTATGATTAATTCTTCGTAAATATTCTATAGATGTGCTTTTTACATCGTATTTTTTTCCGCCATCCGGTCTTTTTTCTTTAACACCGGCAGATGTTAAAACAGAAAAAATGTTTTTTTTATCAATTTGAGGAAGTTCGTGTTTAATATATTCTATTGGTTTTTGGTTAAACCGATATTGCAAACCAAGTTTATACGAAAATAAATTAACTCCTAAATTAGGCATTTTTACAGCTCCGTTTGAAAAATGAGTTGCACCAAATCCGGTTACTAAATCAATATTTTTGCTAAGTTTTAGTTTATATATAAACGATAAGTCAAAAAATAAGTTTATATGTGAGCCAATTGCAATATTTCCTTTGTTAAGATATGCTAATCCGCCTGATAATTTGTACGATAAAGCAGAATTTTGCTTTCTAAAGATAGGAATATCGTAGAATGCAAATAATGCATTTGCTTGTCCTAATTCTTGTGGATTTCCTAAATCAACAAAATAATAACCAAAACCAAAAGCCGGATAATGAAAAAGTTGCTGCCAATCTTTTTCTCCATAAGTTTGTTTTGCTACTGAAAAATCAAAAACATTAATATTTCCGCCAATTATTTCGGCTAACGATGGGCGATGCTGCCATATAAAACCATATTGATATTTACTTTCAATAAACAAATTATTATGTTCAGTATCTTGAGAAAATATTTTGTATATTGTAAAAAAAGATATAAATATTATTAAAGTTATTTTTTTATGCATTATATTTGAATTTAAAGAATGCAAAATTAAAAATTGTATTTAAACCAGCTAATTTTCAATTATTAAAAAACAAAAACTATGTTTGGAATAAAGTATATTAAATTTGATTCGATGACTCACGTCATTCATTTTAAAAACGGTAAAATAAAAAAAGAGGGTAAAGGCTTGTCTTTTTTCTATACTTCTTTTAATTCGTCAATAGTTGCTATTCCATTAGGCAGTAATGATTTACAGTTTATTTTTAATGATTCAACAAACGATTTTCAGCAAATATCAATACAAGGACAAATAACTTACAAAATAGAAAATCCGAAACAACTAGCTGAGTTATTGGACTTTACGGTAGATTTAAACGGTAATTATAAAAAAGAAGACGACGAAAAGCTAAAACAACGTTTGATAAATGAAGCCCAAACAGCTACATCGTCATATATACAAAGCTTAATTTTAAAAGAAGCAATTGTAAATGCAAAAAATATCGAAAATAAAATATTTGACGGATTGTCAAAATCAGAAGCAGTAAATTTGCTTGGAATTAGAGTTTTAGGAGTAAATGTTGTAGCAGTTAAGCCAAGCCCTGAAATGAGCAAAGCACTAGAAACAACAACAAGAGAAGCATTACAACAAGAGGCAGATCAAGCAATATATCAAAGAAGAAATTTTGCTGTTGAGCAAGAAAGAAAAATAAAAGAAAGTGAGCTAAATACTGAAATAGCAGTTGAAGAAAAGAAAAAACAAATAAGCGAAAAGAAAAATGAATCGCAAATAATTAAAGCCGAAAACGACAGAAAGCTTAGAGAAATGAAAACCGAAGCTGATATTTCGGTTGAAGAGCAAACAAAAAAATTAATTGAACTAAAAACCGAAAATCAAAAGAAAGAAGCTGATAGTGAGAAGTATAGATTAGAATCAACACTGCTTCCATACAAAGAAATGGACTGGAAAACACTAATGGCAATAAATCCTTCATCTCATAGTGCAAAATTAAATATTGCATTAGCTTTTAGAGAGTTAGCAGAAAATGCTCAAAATATCAGAAATTTAAATATAACACCAAATTTGTTAAATTCTCTTATCGAAGAGTCTGATGTTCAACAACAACGTCAAGTTTAATGAATTTTAAATTAACATAGGAATATCAATTTGTTTAAAGAAATGCTGCTTAAATTAAATGAATAAAATTGAAAACGTAATTATTGTTAGAAATAAAACCAGGCTTGAGCAATTAACCGAAAGGTTTAATACACAAGATCAAGCCAGGTTTTATATAAAGCAATCGCAAGAATCATTTAAACTAAAAAAAGAATCAAAAGGAGGTTTTGGTAAAAGTTTAAAAATTGCACCTCATAAAAATGATAGCGATTTTTCGCAATATGAAGTTGAACATCGCAAATTTTATGATTCTTTAAAACAAGTACAAAAAGAAGTTGAAAAACGACTTAAATTTAAAATTATATTTCAGGATTTTTTGCCAACTTATATTTTTTCAGCAAACGATTTGGTTATAGTTATCGGACAAGACGGACTTGTAGCCAATACAGCAAAATATGTTCATAATATTCCTATTTTAGCCATAAATCCTGATTCTGAAAGATACGACGGAGTTTTATTGCCTTTTAGAAGCGATAACTTTTTTACTGCTTTAGATAATGTAATAAGCGGAAACTATAATTTTAAAATGGTTACAATGGCCGAAACTGTTTTAAACGACGGACAAAAGCTTTTGGCATTTAACGATTTTTTTATCGGACCTTCTTCACATTCATCAGCAAGATATGAAATTACTTTTCAAGGAAAAAACGAAAATCAATCTTCGAGCGGGATTATTGTGTCAACAGGAGCAGGTTCAACAGGTTGGCTAAGCTCCTTGTTTAATATGGCAAACAGTATTCATTCAACATTTCATAATACCGAAAAGTTTCCGTATCAAGCAATTGCAATGGATGAAGAAAAGCTTGTTTTTGTAGTAAGAGAGCCTTTTTTAAGTAAAAGCTCTCAAATAAATATTGCAAGCGGCATAATTTATCCAAACGACGAATTAGTTATAGAATCACACATGCCAAAAAATGGCTTAATTTTCAGCGATGGAATTCAAACAGATTTTTTGCAATTTAATTCAGGCGCCATAGCCACAATTAAAATTGCAAATGAAAAAGCTAAATTAGTAATTGGTTAAAGAGATTTATTAAATACAAACTTTTCAATTTCTTTTCTTTCTCTTTTCGATGTTTCAAGCGTTTTTAAATCGTCAGATAAATCATCTGCTTGTCCGAGATAACCAAGTGCCAATACCGAAACTGCGGTGTGAGATTTTGGTATATTAAGCTCATTTTCAGCTATTTATTGTCGAATCCACTCATTTGATGAATGTATAAATCCATAGAAATAGCTTGCAAACTAAGGCTGTTAACAGCTTGACCTAAATCGTAAAAAGCTGTACGATTTTCTTTATCGGTATGACTAAATTTAAGTTTACATGCAGATAAAATTAGAACAGGAGCATTTTTTGCCCAATTTCGATTCCATTCACTTAATGTGTTTAAAATTTTATTGTAAAGAACTGATTCATTTTTAGTTGCATATATAAACATCCACGGCTGTTCATTATATGCCGATGCTGCCCAAGATGCAGCCTCAAATAAACTTAGAATTTGTTCTTTTGTTATTTCTTTTGCAGAAAAAGAACGAGGACTCCATCTGGTTTTTATTAATTCTATTACATCGTGTTTTGTTTCAGCTTTTTTTATCATAATTTTAGTTTTTATTTAGTTCGCCGTTTATATTCTTAAGCTCTTCAAAATCAATTATATCACATTTTAAATTGCCAACAGGTAAATTTATTCTAATTTTTACAGGAATATAGTTTTCATCAGCAGTTATCCAAATTTCCATTTGCTCTTCTTTTTTAAAAGGACTTTTTTTTTCGATAATAGGAACAAATTTTAAGCAATTTATTTTACCGAATTTGGTTTTAACTTTTTCTTTAGCTTTGTATTTTAATTTTATTAAAAATAATTCATCATCAAAAAAGGTATTAAGAGTAATAATTTTTCCTTTTTCCAAACCATTACTAAATAAGTATCGCCTTGCAAAATAAAATGCCGAAAGAATATCTAAAATATCACTAGGTACTTCGTGTTTGCCTGATTTTAAGCTCTTTACATATCCGCTGTCTCTAAAAAAAAGTACTTCGTTATATGAAGTATAATGATGTTCTAAAATATTTCTTACTGATTTTATAGGTAATCCTGAATGTACTTCGGTGTAACTTTCATAAATATCGCGTATTGTTACCATTGAGCCAATTACGCCTGTTGTTTTTGCTAATGCTGTTATGTGATATATGTATGAATATCCCGAAGGTTCTAAATTTATAGACAATGAAGCTTCGCCGCCTTTTATAACTCCATAACGTACTTTGTAAGAAATTTTTTCGCCGCTTTGAAAAGCTGTGTTTATAAAAAATGATGAATCTATTTTCTGGCTAAAAGAAACCGAATTGAAGATAAGAAAGATATATATTATTTCTAATCGTCTTAAAATCATTATATTAGTTAAAAAGTAAGTTTTAGATTATGATAGTTAAAGATAATATCTTTTATAGATATTTTAATTAAACAAATCTAAAATTTCATTTTGAGATAATTTTCCGAAAGGATTATTTTCATTTATGAAAAGCTCAGCCAGTTCTTTCTTTTTGTCTTGTAATTTAACTATTTTTTGCTCAATAGTGTTTTCGCAGATAAAACGATATGCAAACACCTTATTTTTTTGGCCAATTCTGTGAGCGCGGCTAATAGCTTGAAGTTCAGCTGCCGGATTCCACCAAGGATCAATTATAAAAACATATTCGGCCGAAGTTAAATTTAAACCTGAGCCGCCGGCTTTTAACGAAATCAGAAATATTTTATTTTCTTCATTATTTTGAAATTCGTCAATAACTTCTTCTCTTTTAACAGTTTGTCCTGTTAATATAGAATATCTCCATTTTGCCGATTTAAAATATTCTTCAAATAATTCAAGATGTTTTACAAATGTAGAAAATATCAGAACTTTATGATTTTCAGCCATTAAGCTTTCAAGCATGCTAATTATCTCATCAAATTTACCCGAAGAAATTTTAGATTTTTCATCAACTAATAAAGGGTGATTTGCAATTTGTCTCAGTTTTGTTAATCCTTGCAGAGCAAGCATATTGTTTTTTTGCTTTTCATTTTGCTCTATGTTTTCGAGCATTAAATTTCTGAATCTTGATTTTTCAGCTTCATAAAAATTTTCTTGGTCTTCGCTCATTGAGCAATATCTTACAGTTTCGGTTAAATCGGGTAAATCTTTTGCTACTTCTTGTTTTGTTCTTCTTAAAATAAACGGATTTATAATTTTTTTGAGTTTTTTTTGTTTTATTTCTCTTTCAAGTTCATCGTTTTGTTTTTCAATTGGATTGATAAATTCTTGTGTAAAAAACTTTAAACTTCCTAAAAGTCCGTTATTAGTAAAATTCATTTGAGCCCACAAATCTGTAAGCGAGTTTTCTATCGGAGTACCTGTTAATGCCATAAAAAATCCGGCATCTATTTTTAGTATAGAACGATAAATTTTCGAATTCGGGTTTTTTATAAATTGGCTTTCATCAACAATTAAAAAGCAGTATTGATATTTCTCCAAAATATCAATATCGTTTCTTAAAATACCAAAGCTAGTTAAAATTAAATCGTAATTATTAAAGTTATCAATACTTTTGTCTCTTAATATTCCATTGTAAATCAGTACATTAAGTTTAGGTGTGAATTTTTGAATTTCATTATTCCAATTATGAATTAATGATGTAGGCATAACAATTAAACCTGCTTTATTGTTATTGTTTTCAGTAGTTTTGGTGTTATTTGTAGAAAATAAATCTAATTGCTGGCCAATAATTTTATTAGAATTTCCAATTGATTTATTTTCCATTTTTTCTTTTAAATTTTGAATAAATGCAAGTGTTTGAAGTGTTTTTCCTAAACCCATATCGTCAGATAAACAAGCACCAAAATTATTTTCATAAAGCGAGTTTAGCCAATTATAACCTGTTTTTTGATATTCTCTAAAGCTGGCATTCAAATTTGTTGGCTTTTCGTAATTCTTGTGTAAAATATTATTGATATTGCTTACTAAATTTTCATTTATTCCTGTAAAATCAGTATCAATTAATGAAAAATGATGATTTTTAATTTTAATTATATCGCCTTCCGATTTTCCAAATTGAAAATAACTCGAAAATTTTGAAAACCATTCTTCAGGAATAATTGCAATTTCACCATTTGGCAAAACAAATTCATTATTATTGTTTAAAATATGATTTTTTATTTTTGTAAAAGGAAAACTATATTCGCCAAAATGTACAATAGCTTTTAAATCAAACCAATCTTTATTTTCATTTATATTAAAATCAAGTTTGATATTTTGGGTTAGATATTTTTTATTATAAAAACTTTGTCTGATTTCAAATCCTTCATTTATAATAATTTCGCTATTTGTATTTAACCAATGAAGTAATTTCCATTCATAATCATTTTTCGATGATTTTAATTTAAAATTAAATTGAGCATCATTTTCTAATCCAATTTTGTTCAAAAATTCAACTTTTTCATTTTCAAAAATGAAATTTCTGAATAATTTGTTGAATGTATAGTTTTCTTTATCAATTAATTCTACAAAAACATGTTTCTTATTACTTTTATTAATTAATATTTTGTTGTATTCAAATTTTAAAATAATATTTAATTTGTTTTGCCAATCTTTTTCTAGAAGTAAAATAGCTTTTGGTTTTGGATTTAATTCATTTATTATGAACCCTTTAGCATTTACTTTGTAGTTTTCTATAGATTTTAAAACAAAACTTTCAAAATATTTTTTTTCAGCGCTTTTCGGAATTTCGATAAAACTTTTTGTGAAAAAAGGCTGTAATTTTTTGCCGTCAATACCTTGAGCATCTGATTTAAAAAAATACAAATTATTATCGAAAAGTAAAACACAAGGTGAATTAATAATAATTTCTCCGGCTTTTTCGGTTAAATTAATTTCAGAATTTCCATCGCTTAAAGTCAAGAAATATTTGCTGTTTTCATCTGTCCTTTCAAAATTAAATACAGCTTCAGCATAGTTTTTAGTGATTATTATTTCGTCTTCATTATAAATATTTTTACTTTCTGATTTGTAAAAAAGTCTAATGTCTGATTTTTGGACAATATCAAAATACTTAACTAGTCGTCTGTCTATATATTCTCTAATTTGAGACAATATATTTTCGTCTTTTAAATTATTGAAAAAATCGCGAGAGGTAATTTTTTTTTTTGAAAAAAGTTTAGAAATTTCAGATTCGCTGAACTGAGAAGATATTTCAATTAATTTTTTTTGTTCAGCACTAAAATGGTTTTCTTTTATATTTAATGAGGTTTCGTTTATTGTTTCAACAATTGTTGAAAAATCTTTTGATTTTTTTTCAATCCAATATGCTGAAGTTATCCAGCCAAATATGCGATGTTCTTTTAAGCCAACAATAAACTCTCTTGACATATTTTAAATTTAATAAACTGTCAAAATTATTTGATTAGCTTAAGAAAACAAAGTATTAAAAAAAAAAAACAAAAGTGAGCTATAACAGCTTGATATAAAGTGATTTGCTTTACGATAAGAGATTCTAAATTGTGTGTAATTATCTATCACGATAAATCTAATTTGGAAAATATTGACAAAGTTGAAATTAATATCAAAAAAAATTATTGTACAGGATCAATTAATTCTTTTTCTTCCAATTGAAAAATTTCTTGTACAGTTGTATTAAAATATTTTGAGATTTTTAAAGCTGTAATAACTGAAGGTGCGAATTTTCCAGTTTCAATCGCATGAATTGTTTGCCTTGAAACGCCGATAGCTTCAGCAAGTTGGCCTTGTGTCATGTTTTGTTTTGCCCTTTCAACTCTTATAGTATTTTGCATTTTATTATATATTTAAAAATTAAAATTATAAACAATCACTCAGCAATAATTTTGCCGAAGTATACTTTTATATGACAAAAATATAAAAAAAATATTTAAATGTAAAACATAAATTACATTATTTTTACAATACGTGTAATATTTATATCTAAACAATAAAAAATGCCAACTAATGCTGACATTTTTTATTGTTTTATGTATAATATTTACATTAAGGTTTTTTTACAACTCTAAATCCGACATTTCCATAACTTTTATTTGGTCCCATATAGCCTCTTGCTGTTAATCTTAAAAAGCCAACTTTAAAACTCCATCCGCCGCCTCTAAAAACTCGTCTTACACCATCTGCTGGTCCAGTTGGATTGCTTTCAGGGCTTTTTGAATAATAATCTTTTTCGTATAAATCCCAAACCCATTCTCTAACATTACCATTCATATCAAAAATTCCTAACTCATTAGCTTTTTTTGTGCCAACTGTATGCGGGCGACCAGCTGAGTTTGAATAATACCAAGCAACTTCATCAGGATTATTACTGCCACTATATGAAAATCCATTAGATTTGTTTCCTCCTTTTGCTGCATATTCCCATTCGGCTTCTGTAGGTAGTCTATATCCGTTTGTGCTATAATCACATAATACTATTGTAGCTAAACTGTCTCTTCGTATTGTGTAGCATCTGTCAAGTCCATCCATTTTACTTAGCCAGTTACAGTACATCACAGCTGATTCCCAGCTAATGTTCATTACCGGATTATTATCTCTTCCAAGTCCTGCATCATCCGGCTTTTCCCAACCTGTTGATATACAAAACTGGTCAAATTGAGAAAATGTAACTTCGTACTTACCAATCTCAAAATCGCTTAATGTTACTTTATGTTCAGGTGCTTCGTCTGTATTGATTGAATAATCGTTTCCCATCACAAAAGTTCCACCTTGAACTAAAACGGTTTCCATTTTTTGTGAAAATACAAATGTTGATATCGATAGTGCTAAGATTATGCTAAAAAAGACTTGTTTCATATTATTATAATTTAATAGTCTGTTTGTTTGAAATTATAAGTTTAAATTATGCAAATTAATATAATTTTTTGTTATAATTTGTTTGTTATTATTTATTTAGCTCTTTTTAATCTGATAGATTTAAATTTTTGTAATATATTTTAATTTTTAAAACTATTATCAGTTTAGAAAAAATCGTGCCAAATGTAAAGTTATATTAGTGTTTAAATTTATAGAATAAATTTCAAAATTAACAACAAATTATAAATTACAATGTTAAATAAATACATTTCTTTATGAAAACGAATTCAAAACTATATTATTATTTTTTTTTGTTTGTTATGATAAGTTAATCAAATTTACATGTAAATATATAGATATTGTTGATTTAAAAAATCATTCTAAAAATAATAAAAATTTCAACAATCAAAAAAGCTTTTTTTACTTTTAAAAAAAACTATTGAAATTTTATAATATAACATTAATTAAACAAAATTGAATTGAATATATTTGTCTGATGTTTTTTAAAGTAAATAGTACATCATCTCTTCAAATATATCAGATTTTAAGATATTCTGCTATTTTAATAGTAAATATTTTATTATCTAAAACTTATTTATCTCTTGATGAATTAGGACAATTAGAAACTTTTCTTTTCTATTTTTCTCTTGTTAGTTTTTTTTGGATTAATGGCTTTATTCAGTCAATATTAGCAAATTATAAATCTAATAATGACAATAAACAATTAATTTTCTTTAATAGCTTTATTGTTCTATTGGTTTTTAGTTTTATTTCTGCATTTTTTCTTTTTTTCTTTTTAGATAATTATCAAAGTAATACTGATGTGTATTCAAAATTTAAGTTGTTTTTGTTTATTTACACATTAATTAATCCCGTTAGTTTTTTGATAGAATATATTTTATTATTAAAATCAAGATTTAAACATTTGATTTACTATGGCGTTTATTCTTTAATAATTCAGATTATTCTGGTAGTTTTACCTGTTTTTCTGTTTCATAATTTTTACTTATGCTTTTATGGATTGATTATTTTTGCAAGCTTAAAACTATTGTTGCTGATTATTCTTTTAAAGAAACATTCTGTTTTTAAGTTTTCAAAAGTAATTGTATTTAATCATTTGAAATTTTCAATACCTCTAATAATAACAAGTTTTATAGCTGGTTCTGAATCATATATAGATGGATTTATTATTAGTTATAAGTTTGATTCACAAACATTTGCAATTTTTAGATATGGCGCTAAAGAATTTCCGCTTTTCTTGCTTTTAGCCAATGCAATAAGTAACAGCATGATAGCTGAGTTTTCTAGTCCTAAATCAGTTCCCAAAGCTCTTAACGAGTTAAAACTTCAGTCAAAAAAAATAATTGAATTATTTCTGCCAATTGTTTTGTTATTATTAGCGACAAGCCATATTTTGTTTCCGCTTGTTTTTAATAAATATTTTACTGAAAGCTATAAAATTTTTGATATTTATCTATTGTTAATTATTAGCAGAACAGTATTTCCTCAAACAATTTTAATTGGATTAAAAAAAACAAAAACAATAGCTTATATAAGTATTCTTGAAATGCTTATTAATATTATTTCAAGTCTAATTTTGATTCAATTTTATGGTATTTTGGGTGTTGCTTATGGTACTGTAATTGCTTTTTTTTCTGAAAAACTTTTATTAGTGATATCATTAAAAAGAAAACTAAATATTAATTTAACAGAATATCTAGATAAGAAATTATTTTTTATCTTATTGCTAAGTGTTTTTTTTATATTTATAATTAAACTATTCATTTTATAAAAATTTGGCGAAATTTATATTCAATCATAATTAAATTATGATAATTTAAATTTATATAACTCAGTTTATTAGATTTATTATCTTTTTATCTTTATAAAATTATTTCATTTTCAATTTTTAATTCTAATTTTACTAGTATATTTTAAAAATATTTATTATGACTGGTAAAACAAAAACAAAAGGAGTAATTGCAATTTTAACAGGTGGAGGTGACGTTCCAGGATTAAATCCGGCAATTAGAGCAATAACAATAAGAGCCATTAGAGAAGATTACGAAGTAATCGGTTTAAGAAGAGGATGGGCTGGTCTTATTGAGATGATAAGAGATAAAAAAGTAGATAATAGTAATTGTTATATTCCGTTAACTGAAGAAATTGTTAACAGAACCGGTAGAACAGGAGGTACTTTTCTTCATAGCTCTAGAACAAGACCAAGTCATGTTCCTAAAGATTTGGTGCCTGTGCATTTAAAAGATAAATATACTGATGAAATAAACGACTTGACGCCAGAAGTTCTTACCAATTTAGGATTTTTAAATATTGATTATTTAATTCCAATAGGCGGTGATGATACTTTAAGCTATGCTGTAAGACTCTATAAAGAGGGAGTTAAAGTTGTTGCAATACCAAAAACTATGGATAATGATGTTCCAGGAACAGATTATTGCATCGGATTCAGTACTTGTATTACAAGAACCATAAACATGACAAATACATTGAGAACATCTGCAGGTTCGCATGAACGTTTGTTAGTTTTGGAAGTTTTTGGAAGATATGCCGGATATACTGCAATGTTACCAACAATGGCAGGTGCAGCTAACAGATGTGTAATTCCTGAATATCAATTTGAAATCGAAGATTTAGCGAGATTACTTATTAATGATAGAGCTAAAAATCCAAGTAATTATGCCGTTGTTTTAGTTTCTGAAGGCGCAATGTTTAAAGGTGGCGAAATGGTTTTTCAAAATTCGGAAAAAGATATGTTTGGGCATTCTAAACTAGGTGGAATTGGTGATCTCATTTCTTCAAATTTAAAATCTTTATCTCCAAAATTTAATAAGGGAAAACAAATTAATTATATTCATCAAAAACTTGGATATCTTGTTCGTGGCGGCGACCCTGATTCTATTGATTCTATAGTTCCAATGGCTTATGGTAATTTAGCTCTCGATTTAATTTTAAAAGGCATTCATGGTAGATTAGTTGTATTAAAAAATGGGCGTTATGATAATATGCCTATTGATGTTGTTACTAGCTCCAAGAAAATTGTTAATATCAGGAAATATTATAATACAGAAAGATTAAGACCATATTATAATAGCTTTGAAATGAGTCCGTTATTTATAATGACAAGTGAATAATTTGTAAATATTAAATTTTCTAAACTTCTTTTTATTTTGAATTAGTTTAATGATGAAAATTTCAAACGTTTGCGTAGATATTTGTATGTTGTTTATTGTAAAATGTAAAATGTTTGTATATTTTTGCTGGGTTTTTTAATAAAATTAATATGAAAAAGATTAGCAAAATTGCAGTTTTAAGCTCAGGCGGAGATGCGCCTGGTATGAACGCTGCCATCAGGTCCGTTGTTAGAGCTGCTATTTTTCACGGATTAGAAGTTGAAGGGATTGAGCATGGTTATGAAGGTATGATTAAAGCAGAGTTTGTTAAGCTTAAATCTAAAAATGTAAGAAATATTATTCAACGTGGAGGCACTATTTTAAGGACTGCCAGAAGTGAAGAATTTAAAACTGAAGAAGGTCGACAAAAAGCATATGATAATTTGGTGAAACGTAAAATTGATGCTGTAATTGTTATTGGTGGTGATGGGACTTTCAGAGGCGCGGGTATTTTCTCTCAAGAATTTGACATTCCTTTTGTTGGCATTCCCGGAACTATTGATAATGACATGTTTGGAACTGATTTTACAATTGGTTTTGATACTGCATTAAATACTGTTGTAGAAGCTATTGACAGAATTAAAGATACAGCAAGTTCGCATGACAGGATGTTTTTTATTGAAGTTATGGGACGCGATGCTGGTTTTATTGCTTTACAGGCAGGAATTGCAACCGGTGCCGAAGCAATTTTAATTCCTGAGATTGAAGGACAAGCTGAAAAATTGAAAGAATATTTATTGAATGAATCAAAAAGTAAAAAATCGTCTAGTATAATTTTAGTTGCAGAAGGAAATAACCTTGGTGGTGCAGTAGAAGTTGCAAATAAAGTAAAAGATGATTTTAAAGACTTTAATGTTAGAGTTAATGTTTTAGGCCATATGCAAAGAGGAGGAACACCAACGGCTTTCGATAGGTTTTTGGCTAGCAGATTAGGTGTTGCTGCTGTAGATGCTTTACTCGATAATCAAAGAAGTGTTATGGTTGGTTACAAAAATCATGAAGTGGTTCATGTCCCTTTTAATAAAACCATAAAAGGAAATAGAGATATAAGTAATGAACTGCTTAGAGTAGCTGATATTCTGACAATATAATTAAATTTTAACCTAATCGTATAAATAATGAACTGCTTTAATCATCCAAATTAAACTGCCGTAGCACAATGTCAAGACTGTAAAATAGGTCTTTGTAATGAATGTGCTAAACAATATACTATTCCTATTTGTTCTACATGTAATTATAAACGTAGTATTAAACAAAAAAAGCTTATTATTAAAGAGTTATTTTTAACTTTTGGTGTGGGGTTAATAATTACTTTTATACTTTACAAAATGACTTTTGGGGATGACTTTTCTAATTATACATCTAAAGATTTATTATTTATCATTTCAGGGCTATATGTATATTCAGGATTAGTTTCAGGTTGGTATACTTTAAATAGAATAACGCCACAAGTTTTTTTATTCTTACCTCTTTTAGGTTGGATTATATACTTTATAGCTAAACTTTTTTTATCTTTTGCAGTTGGTTTTGTAATGTTACCTGTAAGAACTTTTAGAAATATAAAAAAAATAAATCAACTAAATAAAATAAATATATAGAATACAAAATCCATAAAAAAAATATTAAAAAAGGACTCAGAGTGTTTATTTTGAGTCCTTTTTTTTTATTTTAGCGAATGAAAACTTGTTTTAAACATAATTCATGAATAAAATCGAACTTTTTGTTGATTTAATTCTTCCTGTGCCAATTAATCAATTGTTCACATACAGAGTTCCTGTTGAAATGATTGATGATTGCGAAGAAGGCAAAAGAGCTGTTGTACAGTTTGGGCCAAAAAAAATATATTCTGGAATTATCAAAAAAATTCATAATTCAAAACCTGAAAATTATAAGGTAAAATCTATTTTAAGTATTTTGGATAAAAATCCAATAATTAATCAACAGCAATTTAAATTGTGGGATTGGATTGCTGAATATTATATGTGTTCTGTTGGCGAAGTTTACAAAGCTGCTCTTCCAGCCGGATTGAGACTGGAAAGTAACACTGTAATTCATTATAACGAAGATTTTTTTGAAACTTTTGAAGCAGGAAATGAGCTCAAATTTTCAAAAAAAGAAGAAGCTGTTTTGGATTTGCTTTCTAATAATAAATCGTTGATTTTAAGTGATATAAGTAAGTCGTTGTCGTCAAATAATGTAATTAATTACATAAAAATTCTGCAAGAAAAAGGAGCTGTTAAAATTGAAGAATCAATAAAAAGTGATTATAAAGAAAAAACGGAATCATTTGTTAGTTTGTCTGATAATTTAAATAATGAAATTGAAATAAATACTGCTTTAGATTCATTAAAAAGAGCAAATAAACAATCTGAATTACTTTTGCACTTTCTTGAAATTACAAAATACGATTCTGAATTCAAATTATTAGAAATCAGCAAAAAAGAATTACTCGAAAAATCAGGATTAGCTAATGAAACATTAAACCAGCTTGTAAAAAAAGGCTTTCTGAAAATCAGTAAAAAAAGTATTTCCAGATTAATTAATATTAAACCAAATTTGATAATACCGCCAAAAGAATTAAATGAAGCTCAAAATCAGGCGATTAGTGAAATTAAAAATCAATTTAAAGAAAAAGATACTGTTCTTTTACATGGTGTTACTTCAAGCGGAAAAACTGAAATTTATATCCATTTGATGGAAGAATATTTAAAAATTGGCAAACAAATTCTTTATTTATTACCTGAAATTGCTTTAACAACACAAATTATTGAACGATTAAAAATACATTTTGGCGATAAAATAGGTGTTTATCATTCAAGATTTAATAATGCCGAGCGAGTTGAAATTTGGAATAATATTTCTTTGTTAGATGAAATGGATTTAACCAGATATCAAATAATTTTGGGTGTAAGGTCTTCTGTTTTTTTACCATTTTCAAATTTAGGATTAATAATAATTGACGAAGAGCACGAAAACACATTTAAACAATATAATCCGGCTCCGCGATATCATGCAAAAGACAGTGCTTTGGTTTTAGCAAAAGTACATAATGCAAAAACATTATTAGGAAGCGCCACGCCTTCAATTGAGACATATTTAAATGCCAAAACAGGTAAATTTGGACTGGTTGAATTAAAAAGTAGATATAAAGATATATCTATGCCTGAAATAGTTGTTTCGGACATTAAAGAAGCCAGAAGAAAAAAACAAATGAAGTCGCATTTTAGTCCTGTTTTGCTGGAAAATATTAAAATTGCTTTGGACAAAAAAGAACAAGTAATTTTGTTTCAGAACAGACGTGGTTTCTCACCATACATTGAGTGTGGTGAGTGCGGATGGATACCAAAATGCGAATATTGCGATGTTAGTTTAACTTACCATAGAAATACAAATCAGCTTGTTTGTCATTATTGTGGATATGCATATACAAATCCTAATTCGTGTAAAGCGTGTAATAGCACAAATATTAAAACAAGAGGTTTTGGAACTGAAAAAGTTGAAGAAGAATTGGGTATTTTTTTCCCGAATCATATTATAAAAAGAATGGATTTGGATACAACTGTTAAAAAAAATTCACATGCCAAAATTTTATCTGGTTTTGAAAAATCAGAAATTGACATACTCGTTGGAACTCAAATGGTTACAAAAGGTTTAGACTTTGATAATGTTAGTTTAGTTGGTATTTTAGATGCCGATCAAATGCTTAATTTTCCTGATTTTAGAGCTTACGAAAGAAGTTATCAGCTGATGGCGCAAGTTAGTGGACGTGCAGGAAGAAAAAATAAGCAGGGAAAAGTGATTATTCAAACTTTAAATCCTAAAAATAAAATTATTATTGATGTTATTAATAATGATTATAACAATATGTTTATCAATCAATTATCTGAAAGAAAGCAATTTTCTTATCCGCCATATTTTAGATTGATTAATATTACCATTAAGCATAAAACAATTGAAATTGTGGATTATGTTTCAAATTTTTTTGCAGATGAGCTTAAAAAAATATTTAAAACCAATGTTTTGGGTCCTGAATATCCTATTATTGGCAGAATACAAAATTATTATTTGAAAAATATTTTAATTAAAATTGATAAAAAAGAAAATCAAAATAAAGCCAAAAAAATAATTAAACATATTGCAAATCATATTAAATTGATAGATAAATTTAAATCTGTTCAAATTGTTTATGATGTTGATCCACAATAAAATTAAATAGCTAAATTGTTTATTTTTAACAATTTAGCTATTTCTAAAGTGTATTTCTACAAATGTATAATTTAATTTTATTAATTTTTGATTACATAATTTCTGTAATCAAAAATTATTTTTTTGTTTTTATGTAGTCTAACAATTCTTTTTTATCAAATTCAAACGATAAAACATCAGCTACTTTAGAATAATTTTCTTTATCTGTAGTATAATCATAAGCATATTTTGCTAATTCTAATTTTAAATTAGAAAAATCAAAAAGCTTTATTATTTCAATAATCTGGACAGTTTTAAAGCATTTTTTAGATTTTATAAGCTGTTTTGCCAGATTCTTTTTTGTGTTGCTAAAGCTTTGTTTTTTAATTTGAGATTGTATATTATTAAATTCGTTATCACTAACAGAACAAGCCGGTTTAGTAGATATTGCTGAACCATTGTTTGAATTAATAAATTTTGTAAGATCGCCTTTGAAAATAGGATTTTTTAGTAATTGTAGTGTATAACTATAATTATCAAGGTCGTAAATATGTGGATATGAGGACTTTAAAAGACTTAATCTGTTAGTTTCTGAACTTAATAAAGAAGCAAATTTCATTAATTGCTCACAAGACATACAATATTTGTTTGTAATATTTTGTGCTTCTTTCATTTTTTCAGCTTCAGCATTTAGTTTTGATATTTTTAAAGCTTCTTGGTAAAATGCCTCATCTTTTAAATTTAAAATACATGCCATTTTTCCATTGTATTTATTACTTAAAGGATAATCATATTCAGGAAAAGTAAGCTCTTTTTCAGGTAAAATTAATATGTTGTCCGATTTTAGGTCTACAGCTTTTATATAGTCGTGTAATCTAAAAACTGTAGAAAAATATATGAAAGAATTGTAAACATCGTAAAAATTTTCTTTATCAATAGTATTTTTATAGGCCGATTGAACAAAATCAAGTTTTGTAAGATCTTCTTCAAATAATTCAGCAATTTTAATTACTTGAACTGTTGATAAGCAATTTGTAATTGCTATTTTTTTTGCAACTATTAGTTTGTCATTCTTTCTTGAATTTATAAAATTAAACTTCTGTTGAAATTCAAAATTTGAAATTGCTGTTTTGCATTCGTTTACACTTTGAGCTTGTGAATTTATGTAAATTATTGATAGTAAGATGATTAGTGTTTTTTTCATTTTTTTAATATTTAGTTTCAATAATAAAACTAATTTATAGATTTATTATTATGCTGATTGTAAAAATATAACCGGAAATTAATATTTTTAATATTAATTTCCGGTTAATTGAAAAGAATACTAAATTTTAAAATTTAGTATTTGCAAATAATATTTATTCTAAATTTAGAATTTCCTTTGCTCTATCAACTTGATTTGGAAATAAATCAGAAGGAACATTTTCTGAGCCAATAGCTTTATATACAATGTATCTGGCACATTCACTGCTTTCGCCTTGGCAATATTTTGTTTTTATTAAATTTGACATTGAAGGCATATTGGCCATTTTATCGTTAAAAAATGGGCATTTTGGTAAACATATACAATTAGCCATAATAATTTTTTTAATTTATAATCTTTGCTAAGTTACGAATATTGTAAATTAAATAGATACAAAATTTATCTGTTAATAAGCATATTTTAGTATAAATAATATCAAATTTAGGATATTAAAATCTGTAAAAATTATAATATAATTTTAAATGCTGTTCTTCGGTTTTTAGAACGTCCTTCGTCTGTAGTATTAGGTGCAATAGGCATATCGTATCCAAATCCTTTATATAACAATCTGTTTTTGTTTATAGTGCTGTTAATAAGGTATTTGTAGACAGAAAGTGCTCTTTTTTCAGATAAAATATAATTGTATTTTTTTGTCCCTTTATTATCAGTATGTCCCTGAATTTCTATTTTAATATTGGGGTTTATTTTTAGAAATTCAGAGAGCTTTTTTAGTTCAATAAACGATTTTTTTTCCAGATTAAATGAGTCTGTTTTAAAAAAGATATTTTTTAAAACAAAAACATCATTATTTTTTATTGGATTTAGTGGAATATTTAGAAACAAATTTGTATCAGGCATTTCAATTTGCTCTGAATAAGGTAAATATCCATTTTTAAAAACATTGACTGCATAATTATTATTTGGCGAAAGGCAAACTAAAAATTCACCTGTAATTTCATCTGAATAAGTATTTATTTGTGTAGAATCGTCTAAATTCGAGAAATCAATTTCTGCATTAATTCTCTTATTATCAGTAATATCGTAAACTATTCCTTTAGCATATATAAATTTTTCTGGTTTGTTTATATTTGGCATTTCAAAATAATAAATATCTTTTTGTCCAAAACCGCCTTCAATATCAGAAGAAAAAAAACCATATTGGCCATCTGTTGTAACAACAAGGCTTTCTTCATTAAAATATGTATTTGCAGGATAACCAAAATTTACAGCTTTGCTCCATAAATTATTGTTTCCTTTGCGACTAATAAAAATATCGCTTCCACCCATTCCCAAATGTCCTTTTGATGAAAAATATAATGTTTTATCATCATAATGGATAAACGGCGCCAATTCGTCTTCTTCTGTGTTAATACTATCGCCTAAATTTATTGGAGTAGTCCATTCATTGTTCTGATTTAGAGAGCTTTGCCAAATATCAAATTTTCCTTTTCCGCCTTGTCTGTTACTTACAAAATAAATTGTTTTTCCGTCGGCTGATAAGCATGGCTGAGTTTCTTTATATTTGCTGTTTATTGGCGAACCTATATTCTCTGGTTTTGTCCAATTATTTCCATCCTTTTTTGAAATATAAATATCACAACTTCCATAAGTATCATCTCTTAAACATGCCGTAAAAACCATTGTTTTTCCATCGGCCGAAATTGATTGTGCACCTTCGCTTTTTTCTGTATTTATTGGATATTCAAGGTTTTTGGCTTTTTCCCATTTATTTTTAACTTTTTCTGATACAAATAAGTCTTCTTGCGAATTTGTTTTTCTATTGCTTACTGTAAATGTAATAATCTGATTATCAGCTGTTAAGCTTGGCCAATATTCGCTTAACTCGCTATTTATTTCAGAACCTATATTTATTGGTTTAAAATTAACAGGATTATTTATTGCTGAAATTGCAAATTCGCATTGCATTATTTTTTTCTTTAAATAATTTTCCTGATTTTCTGATAGCTTTTTTATGCTCTTATATTTTACAAAATCTGATTTAGCTTGAATGTATTTGCCTGTTTCAAGTTCAATTTCTGCTTTTTTTAAAAATATTAAACTTTGATATGTTTCGTCTATTTTTAAGGCTTTTTCAAAATTTTCGATTGCTTTTTCTTTATTCCCTTTTTCAATCTCAATTTGGGCTTTTAAAATATAAACATCTAAAAAATCTGCATCAATTTTTAATGCTTCATCAAGCTCATTTTCAGCTATTTGGAAATATTGCAAATTGTAATTCTGCAATGCTTTTTCAAAATGCTTTGCCGCTTTTTTAGATTTTGTGTAGTATTTGTTTTGTGCAGATATACTTTGAAATACAAAAATTGTAATTATTAAAAATATTAGTGTTCTCATATTTCAAATATACAAAATTTGTTTGGGCAATAATATTTTGTAGAATAAATAAATTAAGGAATTTTCATAAATTTATGTGCCTGAATAGAAATTTGCCATTTCTTATTCTTTTTTACATATTCAACAATTTCCGGTGTTAACAAATTGTGCTTACTCCATTCCGGTTGCAGATATAATTTGCAATCTTTATTTACTTTTTCAGCAACTTCTTCAGCCCATCTATAATCATCTTCATCAAAAATAATTACTTTAAGTTCATTTGCTAATTTATAAATTTCTTCTTTAGGCGGACTTTGTTTTTTTGGCGATAAGCAAATCCAATCCCAATTGCCTGTTAGTTTATAAGCTCCGGAAGTTTCTATGTGAGTTTTAATTGAATTTTGCTTTAATAAATTACAAAGTGGTTCCAGATTATATAATGTTGGTTCGCCTCCGGTAACAACAATTGTATCTGCATTTTCCTTTTTTATATTTGATACAACTTCCTCAATATCAACAAGTTTATGAGTATTGAAATTCCAAGAGATTTTTGTGTCGCACCATCTGCAACCAATATCACAACCGCCAATTCTGATAAAATATGCAGCTCTTCCGGTATGAAAAGCTTCGCCTTGAACTGTGTAAAATTGGTCTATAAGTGGAAGCTTATGGCCATCATCAAATATATCGTTTTCTTTTGTTTTCAATTTTCTTATTTTTTAGGATTGCAAAGTTAAGATTAAAAGACAAAAGACAAAAAGTAAAAAGTGAGTTCAACTTATAAGAAATGATATTGCTTATAAGAAATGCTATTAAATTGCTGATTTTTAGAAGTATAGCAATTTAACAATTGTTTTAAATCAGTAAAATTAAGCTTTAGCTTTTTTATATTAAAATGTCAAAGTAAAACAAGTTTCTTTATAAGGTTCTGAGGCTACTTTAATGCTACCGTTGTGTAGTCGCATTATTTGTTTTGATAAGCTTAATCCAATTCCAGAGCCATTCGATTTTGTTGTGAAAAATGGAATAAAAACTTTTTCGCCCACTTCTTTAATAATTCCTTGTCCATTATCGTAAATTTGAATTACTCGCCTTCCGCCATTGTTAATATATGCATTTAGTTTAATTTCTTTGTTGCCTTTAATGTTTTCTAAAGCATGAATGGAATTTTTGACCATATTAATTAGTACTTGTTCTATAAGTTGCTCATCTGCTGTTATTTTCAGCTTTTCAGGAATAACAATTATTTTTAAATTTACATTATTTTCTTCTAATTCTGTTCTTAGCAGATTATTGATATTTTGAAATTGGGTTTTAATATTATATATCTTAAAATTAGGCTGTGGAATTTTAGTTAAATCTCTGTATTTTTCAACAAAATGTATTAAGCCTGTACTTCGTTTATGAATAGTGTCAAGAGCTTCAATTATATCTTTAATTCCATCAGTATCAAATTTATCTTTAATAATTGGTTTTATTTGTTCAGCCATTTGCTTAACCATATAATTAACTGTTGAGGTTAATGAAGCAATTGGTGCAATAGAATTCATAATTTCATGAGTTAAAACTCTAATAAGCTTTTGCCAAGCTCTCATTTCTTCTTCCTCAAGTTCTGATTGTATATTTTTTATTGAAACAAGAGTAATACTTCTTTCATTTATTTTAAACTCCGTAGCATAAATTGATAATTGAAGTAATTCTTCGCCTTTTTTTACTTTAAGTAATTTTTTATCTTCAGGATTTATATTAAAAAAAAGCGACTCTAATCCGGGATGCCATGTTTCTAATAATTGTATGTTTTTAAGGCTTTTAACATTGAATAATTTTTTAGCAGCATTATTAATCATTTCAACAGTACCATCTTTTTGATATGCAATTATTCCAATTTCAATATGCGACATTATTTGTTGGAGATAAAAATAATGTTCTTCTTTCTCGCCTCTAATTTTTTGAAAATCGTCAATAACTTTATTAAAAGATGTTTTTAAATTATCAAAAGATGAGCCTAAACCTTCAACCTGAAATGTTCTACTAAAATCAGAAAACCTTACTGATTCTAGAAAACTGGTTAATATACGATTAGTTTTTTCGATATAATTTATTAGCGAAATTATTTGCAAAAGAATAAAAACGGCAAATAAAAATGGTGTCATATAGTATTGTCCACTATTTACAACATAAACAAGAATAAAAATGGTAATTACCATAATTATTACTCTGAATATAATATTAACTCTGAAATTTTTATAAGTCATGTTTTTCCATTCTTCTGTAAAGTGATGTTCTTGTTAAACCTAATTCTTTAGCTGCATTACTTATGTTTCCGCCGTGTTTTTTCAATACTTTTAAAATAATAATTTTTTCTACTTCTTCAAGATTGTAATTTTCTAATTCTACTTCGTCAACCTTACTAGTTGATGATGTTAAATGAAAATCAAAAGGCTGTAATATGTTTGTGTCTGACATTATTATCGCTCTTTCGAGAGAATGTTGTAATTCTCTAACATTGCCGGGCCAATTGTATTGTTGGAGCTTTTTTATAGTTGCAGAACTTATTTCTTTTATATTTTTTTTATATTTTTTAGAATATATTTTTAAGAAATGGTTTGCTAATACTGGAATATCTTCAATTCTATCTCGTAATGGAGGTATATGTATTTCAACTGTATTAATTCTATATAATAAATCTTCTCTAAATTTTTCTTCTTTTATCATTTGTAAAATAGGCATATTTGTAGCACAAATTAGCCTTATATCAATTGCTCTGGGTTTATTTGAGCCTAATCTTGTTACTTCGCGTCTTTCAAGTACAGTTAGTAGTTTTGATTGCAGAGGAAGAGAAAGATTGCCAATTTCATCAAGAAATAATGTTCCGCCAGAAGCAATTTCAAATCTTCCCGGACGTTCGCCTTTTGCATCTGTATATGCGCCTTTTACATGACCAAACAATTCGCTTTCAAATAGTGTTTCAGTTAGTGAGCCTAAATCAACACTTACTAATACTTCATTTTTTCTTGCAGAGTTTTTGTGTAAAGATCTGGCTACTAATTCTTTACCAGTTCCATTTTCGCCTAATATCAATATGCTTGCATCTGTTTCTGATACTTTTTTTATTGTTTCAAAAACTTTTTGCATAGATGGTGAGATTCCTATAAAATCGCCGAATGGCTGTTCTAATATTGCTTTTAAACCCGATTGTTTTTCTCTTAAGCTATCTACTTCTAATCGAGATTGTCTTAATTTTAGTCCTGCAGAAATTGTAGCAACTAATTTTTCATTTTGCCATGGTTTGTTAACAAAGTCAATTGCGCCCATTTTAATTGCTCTAACTGCATTTTCCACATCTCCATAAGCAGTTATAAAAATAACTATAGCTGATGGATCAATTTCTAATATTCTATCTAGCCAGTAAAAACCTTCTTTTCCACTTATTGCATCTTTAGAAAAATTCATATCGAGCAATATAACATCATAATCTTCTTGTTTAACAAGTTTTGGAATGTTTTCAGGATTTTCTTCTGTATGTATTTCTGCAAATTGTTGTTTTAAAAGAAGTTTTAAAGCAAATAATACATCTGTATTGTCATCAACTGCTAAAATTTTTCCTGTTTTTGTGCCCATAATTTTCTTTGTTTTTATTTGGCTATTATTCTATTTATCTTACTGAAAGTTAAAAATCGTGCCAAATAAAAAAATGAATTTTATTATTGAAGTTTTATTAAAACTATAAGTGCTATAATCTGCATAATATCAGAATGTTATGCGGATATTTGAAATTTTTTTTGATAATAAAATCAAAGCTTAAAAACGAACGAAATCGTACATTAGTGTACGATTTCGAACAGCTGATTTTTACTTAAATTTGCAAAATAATCTATATATTTTGCATTAAATAATGTTAGTATTTTTTTCTGTAATTTCGTTTAAGGTTTTAATGATTTTTTTTCTTAAAATAATTAAAGATTCCATTTTAGGTTTTTTCTTATTTAAGAAAAATTTCCATTGCGATTTTAATTTCACATAAAATCTGTGTATTGAAAATGCCCAAAATCCTGTAAATGGTAAGCTTATAAAATATAAGATTGCTAACCAGTTTGGCTCTATAAAATATGCTAACAAAATAGTTTGAATAATATAAAACAATGGGAAAAAAACAATTCCAAAACCAAATGCAATAGAACTTTCAAATTGTCTGTCTTCAAGCTTTTTTGTGATTATTGATGGTAATAAGTATGGTATTATATTATTTACTGCGCCATAAATAAAAATAGGCAATAAAAATACGAATAAAATACTTTTGGAAAATATCGCTGAGAAATTTGCATTTTTTCTTAATACCCAATCTCTTATTTTGAAATTTTTAAGAGCCTTAGTATATTCTTTTACATCGTTATCAAGAGTTTTTATTTTATCGTAATTTTTTTTAAGTTCTACATTTAAGGCTTCAATAATTTTTTTGTCAGCTACAAATACATTATGTTGATTATCAGGCAAATGAAGTTTTTCTCTCATTTCAAAATTATAAATTTCCCTAATATTTTCGTATGTATTATAAAACTCTTGAGTTTCAATATCAATAATTAAAGGCTTTATTTCTTCAGTCATTTTATCGCGTAAAGCAAGCATGGCTTTTTGTTCGTTTTCATGATAAAGTTTTTTATAATCTTTAACAGCGATAGCTTTGCCAAAATTAATTTGAATAGTACTTCTAAAATTCCAATAATTTGAATAATAAATTCCTATAGGAACTATTTGTATTCCCAAATTAAAATCATTTGCGCTTTCTGTTTGAAATACAATTCTTTGCACACCTTTTTTTAGAATTTGTAAACGTCTTAAATCTGTGTGAGTTGTTTCAGGAAAAAGAGTAATAATATTATTATTTTCAAGAATTTTTACCGAAGCATCAAAAAGTTCTTTATTTTTTTTTAGGTTTTCTTTTCCGTCTCTAATTCTGTATGCCGGCATTATTTTAAGCCAAATTAATATTTTAGAAATCAAAGGATTACTAAAAATATCGGATCTTGCAATATAAATAACAGTTCTTTTTATAGCATAAGAAACTATTAATGCATCCATTAGCGCATTTTGGTGATTTGGTGCAAAAAATATAGGTTTATCTTTTGGTATATTTTCTACACCTGTTATACAAATTTTTTTATAAAAAACCTTGTCGTGTGCAAATTTTACATAAGCTTTTAAGATTGAATAGCTAATAGAATTTTTATCAATATTGCTGAAGTCCATTTTTAATTTTTTTTACATAAATATTGGTTAAGATATATTATTCTTAATCATTAAAAACTTTAAAATGTATTTTATTATTATTTAGAAACAGTGGTTTCATTTACAACTGGATTTCTTGATTTAGCGCCCCAGAAAAAACCAATTGCCAAGCCTGATATAATATGCCAAATTCCCCACCAAGCAGCTATAAATGCCATTCCACCTAATCCATCAAATAAATTTGGATTAAAAATTAATACCAAACCAAGTCCTGAGTTTTGAATTCCTGTTTCAATAGTAATTGTTTTGGTGTTTTTTTTAGATAAACGAAAAGTTTTTGATACAAGAAAACCGGTTAGTAGAGCTAATGTATTGTGAACCAACACAATAAGAACTATTAGATGAACGTATTTTAGGAAATATTCGATATTTAAACTTAGTGCACCAACAATATATCCAAAGAAAATTAATATTGATATTATTTTTATTGGTTTTATTATTTTACTTGTAAGTTTTGGAAATTGACCGGCGAAAATCATACCTAATGTTATTGGAATACCTAGAAGTACAATTATTGTTTTAAACATTTCGTATGGATCTATCGTAATGGGTATAACCATATTAGAAGTTACATTGTATAAAGTTGCCCAAAATGCAAAGTTAAAAGGTGTCATTAAAATTGAGGAAAAATCTGCAATTCCGGTTAAACTAACAGAAAGTTCGGTGTTTCCTTTTGCAAGAGATGTGAAAAAATTTGAAACATTTCCGCCAGGACAAGCAGCTACTAAAATCATTCCTAAAGCAACACTAGGACTAGGGTTTATTGCTAAAATAAGTAAAAATGTCATCGCCGGCAT
>JAFGWC010000018.1 GCA_016937695.1 Bacteroidales bacterium | reverse complement strand
TTGAGTGTTCAACTTCAGGAATTGATAAAAAAACCTTTTCGGTTAAAGTAGTATCCATAAGTTCTGCTAATACTTCAATTCCGCTTATTCTGCCGGAATTCAATTCAGCTATATTTTGTTCTATTTTTAATATTTCAACCTTCATTACATCTGCTTCTCCAGGCAATAAAACTCCATTTTTAACACCCGATTCAACTACTTGTAATTGATTCTCAATAGTTGCTTTTGTTAATTTCAATAATTTCTGCTGTTCCTGAAATAGCAGAATTAAGAAATATACATCATTAATTTGTTCGTTTAACATATAAATTGAAACATGAATGTTTTGATTATCTGCCTGTAAATTAGCGTATTCGATGGTTTTTAATATTTTTGATATTCCACCATCATAAATAAGTTGTTTAATTTCCAATTGTACTTTATACTGTTCTTTTCCCACAACCGGTAAAGTGAAAAACGGATTTTCAATTGTCATGTGTGGAACATCTGATTGGGTTGTGTATTGTGTTGTTAAATCTAATATTGGATAATAAATTGATTTAAGATTCTCGATTTTTTTTCTGTTTGCTTCAATATTAAATTCTAAATCTTTACTAATTGGATATTTATTTATTGTAATGCTTTTACAAGTTCCAAGATCTAAACTGTCGATGTTTTGAGCAAAAACAGAAAAAGAATTTAATAAAATTGTTAAAATAAGTAATTTTCTCATATTCAGTTGATTATGTTCGAGTAAATTTTGCTGTGTTTAAAATTATTTTTTTATAGAATTAATTATAAATTCTGCGACTTCTTTTTTTCTGTTTAAAAGGAAATTATCGTATTCATTTTCATTATCATCAAAAAGTATAACTTGTATAAGAGGTTTCCCGATAAAAGGGAAAACACATAAACCTATAATGTTGACAATTAGATTGTTAGGATCAATTTTTTTTATTGTTCCTTTCTCAATTTCTAAATTTATTTGATTTCTGAATTGATTAACATTTATTCCTGAACTTTTTATAAAATTAGTTACAAAGCTTGCATCTTTTTTATTTATTTCATTTAAAATAAATAGAGGTATAAATGGATTTTTATTTATTAAATCGATGTAGTTATTTATAAAATTTTCAATTTTTGTAAAAATATCAACATCAGAATTAAAAGAGTTAACAAGCTCAGGTGCAAATTTTGAAAATGCAAATTTAAAAACAGCACCAAATAATTTTTCTTTTGTTCTGTAATAATAATGTAAAAGCGATTTGTTTATTCCTGCCTCATCAGCAATCTCTTGCATTCTAGTGCCATCTTTGCCTTTTCTTACAAATACTTTTTTTGCAGCTTCAATAATTTTAAGTTCCGTGGTTTCCATTTTGGCCGAATAGTTTAACTATATAGTTTGATTAATTAGTTTAACCAGTTGGTCAAAAGTATTTATTCTAAATTAAATATGCAAATATTTTTTTGATTTTAATTATTAAGTTATGTAAATATCAGATATTCAGTAATATAAAAACATATTTTTTTAAACTGTTAATAAAAACTAGAAAAACACATTGTAAAATAATAGTATAATTTTAGCTTTTTAATAAAAGAATATACTAAATTTGGGATTGATAAAAAAAATGTGGATAAATGATCAATTTAGTTATAAAACTTAAATTAAGTCTGATAATTTTAATAATATCCTGTCATTTAATTTATTCACAGAAACAGATTGTGCTTGCAGTTCATCCATACTTGCCATATTCCGAACTGCAAAAACGATTTCAGCCATTAGCAGATTATTTATCAAAACAAATTAATAAAAAAGTAGTAGTTCGAGTTGGAAAAACTTATGAAGAGCATATTGAGATAATCGGAAAAGATGAAGTTGACTTTGCTTATGTTGGGTCAGCAGAGTATGTTAGGTTAGTTGAAAAATATGGTTCAAAACCTTTATTAGCAATTATCGAAAACAATAATAAAACTACATTTACAGGAAAATTTATTGCAAGAATTGATAATCACAAGATTAACAAAATTCAGGATATTGATGTTGGAAAAATGGCTTTTGTTCAAAAAAAATCCACAATGGGTTATATTTTACCTGTTTATATGTTCCTGAAAAACAATATGTTAAAAGAAAATTTCAAACCTGCTTTTCTTAGAAATCATAATAATGTAGCTCTTGGTGTTTTAACAGGAGATTTTGAAACTGGTGTTGTAAAAGAAGAGATATTTTATGAATATGAAAAAAAGGGATTAAAAATAATAGCCGAAACTCCTGAAATACCTGAACACATTTTTATTGCAAGTTCTAAAATGCAAACTAAAACAGTTAAAGAAATAAAATATGCTTTGCTTAATTTAAATAATACTGTGGAAGGGAAAAAAATCTTGAGAAAAATTAAAATTAGTATAACAGGATTGAGAATTGTAGAAGATAGTTATTATAACAATTTACGATTAATTATTAAAGAACTTGAAAAGAATAACTTATTATAAAAATAAAATATTTGGGATTAATTCTGAAAAGAACTTGAAATATTGGCTTGTTTTCAGTGTTTTTACTATCATATTAATTTTGCTTTCTTTAAAATTAATAGGAGAAAGAGATAAAGAATTAAAAACAGATTATTTGTCGCATTTAAATACAGATTTAGAATTTTTGTCGACACAAGTGAAAAACCATTTGCAAAACAATGATTATGAGAGTGCTGATTATTTTATTCAAAGTTGGTCTAAACTTAACTATTATAAAGTTACTGAGATTAAAGTTGAAAGTGTAAACGGATTTGTAATAAGTTACTATAAATCAGCAAAAGGTAAATCAGAATTTTCGATAAAATCTGAAATTAACTATTCTTATCACAGCAGAGCAATTATTGAATTATATTCAAACTATGAAAGTGTAAATAGAGATACAAAGCGTAATTTATTTGCGGTTTTGATATTAATTAGTTTGTCAAGTATAGCTCTTGCTACAATTACATGGTTTGCAATAAAAAAGAGAAAATTAGCAATACAACTTGAAAAAAACAGTTTGAAATTAGTTGAAACAGTAGATAATCTTCAAAAAGAAATTGTAGAACATGAATTGGCTAAAACGGAGCTAATAGATAGTGAAAAAAAATTCAGATTGCTTGCTGATTACACATATGATTGGGAATATTGGATAGATGAAAACGGAAAATATATTTATATATCACCAAGTTGCGAAAGAGTATCTGGTTATTTACCAAAAGAAATTTGTGATAATCCGAATTTAATTTGTCAAATTACACTTCCTGAATTTCAAGATGATATATTAAATCATTTTGAGCAAGAATTTAGAAATGAAACTTTGGCATATGCATTAAAATTTGTGATTAAAGATAAAAGTGGTGTTGAAAAATGGATTGAACACAAGTGTAGGCCGGTTTTTGATGAAGAAGGAACATTTTTAGGAAGAAGGGGAATTAATATAGATATAACTGAAAACAAGAAATTTGAATCAAATTTGAGGATTCAAAATCAAGAATATGCTTCTTTAAATGAGGAATATAAATCACAAAATGAAAATCTTATTGTTGCGAAAGAAAATGCAGAAAGAAGTGATAAATTAAAAACTGAGTTTTTGAATAACATGTCGCATGAAATAAGAACTCCACTTAATGCAATCGTCGGATTTTCAAGTTTGCTTAATAAAGATAAAATTACTGATGAAAAAATTAAAAAGTTTACTAAAATCATTGACGATAAGAGTATTCAACTTTTAACAATCATTGAAGATATTTTAGAAATCTCATCTTTACAAACAAATCAGCTTGAGGTAAATGAAAATCCTGTATTGTTAAGTTCTTTAATATCAGAAATATACGAAATATTTAATGAAAAAGCAAGCCAGAAAGGCTTGAAATTTAAAATTCCTGAAATAGAAGATATTTATTTTATTACTGATAGAAATAAATATTACATTATTTTAAAGAAAATTGTTGAAAATGCTATAAAGTTTACTGAGAAAGGCGAAATTGAGATAAAATGTAATTTGATAAATTCTGAATTGCAAATTTCAATATCAGATACCGGAATTGGTATAAATAATAAAAACAGTAAATCAATATTTGAAAGATTTACCCATGAAAACAAAGAAATTGCTTTTAAATATGGTGGTTTAGGCCTTGGCTTATCAATAGCTAAAGAATATGCAGAATTAATTGGAGCAAAAATAAAATTTGAATCAGTTTTCGATAAAGGAACAGTTTTTTATGTTAGTTTACCTTTTAAAAAAGCTAAAAAAGAAACTGGAAAAGAGAAAATTTGGCAAATTAAAACCGAAAAGAAAGATAAAATTTATAACATCCTAATTGTAGAAGATGAAATCGTTAATTTTGAGTATCTTGAATTATTATTTAACGAAATGAGTAACAATTTTAATATTTACCATGCAATTAATGGTATTGATGCTTTAAATTATTTTGAAAAGAATGAAAATATTGACCTTGTGTTAATGGATTTAAAAATGCCTGTAATGGATGGTTATGAGGCTTGTAAACGCATAAGAGAATTAAATAGTAACATACCAATAATAGCGCAAACAGCTTACAACTCAGAAAATGATTTGAAAAAAGCGATATTCTCAGGTTGTAATGAATTGATTGACAAACCTATATCTGAACATTCTTTACACCAAATTACTTTAAAATATCTTTAAAATTATTTAAAATAGACATTGTTTTAATAATCCAAATTATTTTACGACTTTTGCATCTCTATATATTTTATTAATGAAATTTTATTATGAATGACGAAAAAAAAGAATGTTTGGTTTGTAAAAGAGATTCAAACCAAGTTCCATTGGTTCAACTTGAATATCAGAATAAAAATTATTGGATATGTCCTCAGCACATACCTGTTTTAATTCATAATCCGCAAAAATTAACAGGAGCTTTGCCTAATGCGGAAAATATGCAGGCAGGATAAAAAAAGATTGCTGATAATAGGCACGTTTTGTTTTTTATCAGCAATAATTATTTGAAAATTTAAATGCAAATTATCTAAGCAGAGTTTCAATTGTATATTTATCAAGTTCTTTAGTCTGAATAATGTTTGTTTTTTCCGCTTTTACATAGTACCATCCAGCAGATAAGTTGTTTAAATTTATTGTAATTTCTCTATTTTGTGCAGATATTGTTTCTTGCTTAATGATTTTTTGTTTTTCGTTTTCAATAATTAAATTTATTTGAGATATTTTTTTTTCAGAGGATTTTATTGTAATAACAGCTATTCCTTCAGAGCTTTCTTCAATTTTAAATTTCATCCAATCTTCTTTGTCTGCAATATCTAGTTTTTTTTTGGGAGTATAAACCGAATGAAAACTATGTTCCTGAATTTTAGCATGTTCCAAAATATTTGCCATATTTCTATTATCATCAGGTTCAAATTCGTCTACACTATATATCAGATTATCAGTATTTTCTGTGTTCCAATATTTTTGATATTTATTTTTTGAAGCTTTATAAAGCATAACAGCTATTTGTCCATATGTAAAAGAATTTCGGCATTTATAATGTGTCGGATACGACATAATATTGCTGGTTGATGATTGATATTTTTCGCCCCATTTATCTTTTAAGGAAGTACCAATAAAATTACAATCGTTATCAACCAAAAAAGTCAGATTCGGTTCTGCAGGCGTGTCAGATAATCCATCGCCGTTTCTTTCACAAATCAGTCCTTTTTTAAATAATCCTTTAGCTTTTCTTGTTCTGCTCACGCATTCCTGTAATCGCTTTCCTGCACGATAATTTCGGTGTGGATGATAAAGCCCGAAATAATGACCAATTTCATGCGACAAACCTGTATTTGATGTACTTTTTTGAATAATTACGGACTGCGTTATCACGTTGTAAGTACCTCTAACATTAACTCTTCTCTTTTTAAAAGATTTTCTTTTCAAAGTGTCTGTAACATAGACATTTAAACAGCCTTTAGAGTGGTTTATTATATTTTGCCACGGAGCTTCTAAAAAATATCCTAAAGTTAGTTTGTTAGATTTATCTATGTTTTCAATTTCACGCAAGTAATATCTAAAACCGGTATTATTAATTTTGTTATAGTCGTTCAGATTATCAATAAAGTCTTTTATTTTTTCATCAGAAACTCCACCGCTTCCGTCAGATTTTCTGTAAATCCATAATTTTAGCGGAACACGATATCTAATCTTCTCAATATCAGCATAATAATTTATTTTTTTCAGATATTCGCTTAAAAAAAGATTATTCCCTTTCCATGGTTTTTTCCTCAAATCAAGATTAAAACTTTCTTTTGCGCCACAAAATTCATCGTTTAAAAATTGACTTTTCAGAGAATTTAAAAGGCTTATGTTAATTAATAAAATAAGAGTAAGTTTTATTGAAATCTGTTTTAATTTTGATTGTTTTACCATGTTTTTCCAACTTAAAACGTCAAAAATATAAAAAAAAACAATAAAACATCTTTTTTAATATTTTGTAAAATAAAGAATGGTCAGGATAAATTAATGAATTATTTTAAGAAAAATATTTTAAAATATTATTGATTTTATCATCTAATTGGTTTTTTACAATTTCAAAATCAGATTTGCTTTTTAATTTAGAATTAACGCTAAAATAAAACTTTATTTTTGGCTCAGTGCCTGATGGACGAACAGAAATTTTAGAGCCGTCTTCTAAATAAAATTGTAAAACATTTGATTTTGGAAGATTTATTTTTTCTGATTTTCCTTTTTGTAAATCATTTGAAATACATGATTCATAGTCTTTTATCAAAATAACTTGAGAGCCGTTAATTTCTTTAGGCGGATTTTCTCTGAAATTAGTCATCATTTCCTCAATTTCTTCGGCGCCTTCTTTCCCTTTTTTTACGATATTTTCAAGCTTTTCGTAATAAAATCCATATTCAATATAAATGTCAATTAATAAATCAAACATCGATTTTCCTTTTGATTTTGCCCAAGCTGCAACTTCAGCAATAAGAGCACAAGCCATAACGGCATCTTTATCTCTTACAAATTCGCCAGCTAAATAACCGTAACTTTCTTCGCCGCCAACAATAAATTTCTTTTTGCCTTCGTTATCTCTAATTATTTCAGCAATATATTTAAATCCTGTTAAAACGTCATAATATTCAACACTATCTTTTTCGGCTATTTTTGAAATTAAATCAGAGCTTACAATAGTTTTAACTATATATTCTTTCCCTTTTAAAAAGCCTTTTTCTTTCCATTTATTAATGAAATAGTAAACCAGTAAAGCGCCTGTTTGGTTTCCATTTAACAGAACAAACTCATTATGATTATCTTTAACAGCAATTCCAACTCTGTCTGCGTCAGGATCTGTAGCCATAACTATTTCAGCATCAATGCTTTTGGCTTTTTTTAATGCCATTTTTAAAGCTTCAGCATTTTCAGGATTAGGTGAAATAACTGTTGGGAAATTTCCGTCAACTTTATCTTGTTCTTCAACAGTAAAAACATTTTTAAAACCAAATTTCTTTAATATTGCCGGAACTAAATTTACACCTGTTCCATGAATTGGTGTATAAACTATTTTTATATCATTATGTTTAGATATAATTTCAGGCGAAAGCGAAAGAGTTTTAATTTTATTTAAATAAATTTCATCAATTTTGGCACCAATAATTTCTATATTTTCTTTTATTGCTTCAGATTTTATCTGATTAATTTCTGTGATTTTTCTTACTTCAGTAATCACATTTTTATCGTGTGGAGCTATAAGTTGAGCGCCATCGTCCCAATATGCTTTAAAGCCATTGTATTCTTTTGGGTTGTGAGAAGCCGTAATAACAACACCACCTTGGCATCTGTAATGTCTTATTGCGAAAGAAAGTTCCGGAGTAGGTCTTAAATCTTCAAATAAATAAACATAAAATCCATTAGCCGAGAAGATATTGGCAATAGTTTCGGCAAATAAACGACTGTTATTTCTACAATCATAAGCAATAGCCATTTTAATTTGCTTTGTATCAGAAAATTGATTTTTTATGTAGTTTGAAAAACCCTGAGTTGCCATACCAACAGTATAAATATTCATTCTATTGGTTCCAACTCCCATAATTCCTCTTAAACCGCCTGTGCCAAATTCAAGCTCTTTATAAAACGATTCTATTAATTCTTTTTCGTTTTCAGGTTTTAAAAGTTCTTTAACTTGTTCTTTGGTTTCAATATCGTAATTAGTTGATAACCATTTATTTGCCTGAGATTTTATGTTTTCAATCATGATTTCTTTTTTTATAAAACGATAGTTTGATATACTGTAAACAAAGATATAAAATTAATTTAAGACATATTTATACTATTGATTTTGAAAAAAATCAAAAAAATATATTCTTTTAAAAAAAATAAATATATTTGTAAATCAAATCTAAATTAACCTTAAAAAAATGCAGAATAGTTTGTTATCCCTTAAAATAAATCTAATTACATTGTGTGCAAAAAGAATAGAGTGTATTCACACACACACACAC
>JAFGWC010000086.1 GCA_016937695.1 Bacteroidales bacterium | reverse complement strand
AATCAAATGTTTAATCTAACCCACAAACAACTTAGCGGCAGAGTGGCAAGCGCTTTTTTATATTTATCAAAACAAGTTTTCAAGAGCAGTAAATTTGAAATGATTATAAGTAGAAACGAGTTAGCAAACTTTACAGCTATGTCAACAATGAGTGCAATAAGAGCAATAAACGACCTAAAACATCAAAAAATAATTTCTGATGATAATGGTGTAATTGAAATTTTAAATTTCGAAGCTTTAGAAAAAATTAGTAAATTCGGATAATGACAGAATATAAATATACAAAAAGCCAGCTAATTAATTGATTAGCTGGCTTTTTTGTTATCCAAATATAAATTATATTCCTTTATTGATGTTTATTTACATTAAAAGTTTACACCTAATGCAAAAGTTAACATATTTAATTTAGCTTTTCCTAAACTTTCTGATTCAGTTTCTCCATTTTCTAAATATGTAGTTTCTTCAATTTCAGGTTCGCCTAACATTAAATATCTTATTCCCAAATTAAACCGATTATAAATTATAAATCCTGCTCCTAAATTAATTGCAAAAGTTGGTTTAACCTGAAAATCAATTTCTTCACTGCCTGTATTCCAGCTTCCCATTTTCAAGATATTTACACCAGCAAGTGTATGTACATAAAAATCTAATTTATCAACAATATTATGCTGAAATTTAAGCCCAGTAGTTAATGATATATTAAAAATTGGATTAAATTTAAAATCAACATTATCAGCGTCAACATTTCCTTCATCTTCAATCATTTCTATAATTTTATCTTCATTAAATGGTTGCATAATAAAATTTAAACTTGTAGCCCAAGCTAAACCTGATGAGCCAATTGCGTTAGTTTTCTCAAATCCAATACCATAGCCCAATTTAATAAACGAATTATCAATTCCTAAGTCTTTTACATAATCTACTTTTGAAGGAACTAGTAGTCCATAAACACTAAAATAAGAATCTCCTTTTTCCAACTGGGAATAAACATTTGCACTTTTACTAAATATAATTAGTAAAGCAAAAAATAAAATTTTTTTCATAATTTTTTAATAATTTTTTAATAATTTTAAGATTAATAATAAGGGCGCGAGGATAATTCAAAAAAATAATTGAAAAAAAATTAAATCCTAAAAATAATTTAGCATTTTTATATTATGGTAATGTTAATCAAAATATAAAGTTACAAAAGTATTTATTAATCAATGATTTAATATTATGAAAAAATCAGCAATATTTGTATTAATCATCCTTATTACAGGATTATTCTTGTCATTTACAAGTTTTTTTTCAGAAAAAAACAGTATAAAAAAAGAAAAATATTTATCTATTGAAAATGCTGTAAAAAATAAAATTATTTCTGCCGAATTAAAAGGTTCAAGTACTTATTCTGGCGATGCTATAAATCTGAAAATAAAAAATATAAGTCCTGTTGACACTATAATTAGAATAGAAGCCGGACGTCGTTGAACTTCTATTGACTCTTCAGAACAAGATATATTAATTGTTAAAGAACTTGATGTTTTTTTAGCTGCAAATGAGCAAAAACAATTAAACCTTTTTGGTTTTTGCTGTCAGTCAAATAATGGTGCTCCAAATTTTAATTCAAACTTTAATGTAGGATTTATGGAAGACAGTAGTTTTATTAAACTGGCTCAATTTCTTAATAAATCAGAACTACCTATAAATGTGATGCAAAATGCAATTTGGGTTTTAAGTAATAATCATTCTTTGAATTCTATACATAATGATAAAAAAGAAAATGCTGAAAAAATGAAAGAATTGTTTCAACTTTTATCATATCTTAAAAAAATTGTTTATGTATTTCCTTGGTACACATTAACTTACAAAACAGATACATCACGTGTATTTTCAAACAGGCCAAATTATATGTTTGCTGAAATTGAATATTATTTGCCGCACCAATCAAGTGTTGATTTATTAATTAGAGATTCAAAAAACTTAATTGCAAAAAAAATATTTATCGAAAAACCACATCACCAAGGAAATTATAATTATAAATTTGATTTAGATGTTGGAAATTTTCCAAAAGGGAAATATTACTTTAGACTTTATGCTGATAATCAAATGATTATGGAAAAGGAGTTTGAACTTTAATGAATTATTTAGTAAGATTATCAATTTTAATTTTCAAAAAAAACTAATTATAAAATACTTAGTTTATTCATTTTTTTATAATTTGCATAAATTAATAATCAACAACAAAAAAAGTAAATTATGAAAAAAAATTTATTGTATTTTATAGCTTTTAGCATTCTTGTAATAATACTTTTTACATCATATTGTTTTAAAAATCAGAAAAATAAAATAAAACTACTTGAAGAAAATATTGCTCTTTTAAAAGAAGAAAATATACCTTTAAAATTTAAAATTTCTGAAAAAACAAATGATTCTATTACATTAACAATTAAATTGTATAATGCTGATAATAAAGAGATTAATGAAATAAAACAAAAATTATCAGGTCAAGAATTATCTTTTGATTTTTATGTTGTACAGATTAAAGATAAATATGTTGCTTTTCCTTCAAAAATTTTTACTGATAAAATAGCTGCTGCTGACGGAATTAACCTATACGGATATTACGATAGAAATTCATATCCTGAAATTTTTTATCATACTGATATAAATAAAGATGTTTACGATGGTTTGCAAGATATTTTCACGAAAATTAAAGCCGGCCAATTAGATTCTATAAACAATTATTTTGGAAATATGGTTCATGATATTAAAGAATTTAAATCATTTTTACCGGGAAATGTTTATTCAATTGTAACAAGAACAAAAGGCGGAATTGAAATTATAGAAGAATAATTTATAAAAACAATTTAAAATCATGACCGAAACATTAGAATTTTTGAACAGCTTAAATTGGTTTTTACAACCATTTTCAAAACTTATTATTTTCTTTTTTACTACAAAATTTGGAATTATAAGCTTACTGACTTTTTTACTATTATTTATCGGATTTAATGCACATAACGAGCTAAAAACCAGAAAATTAGCTTATTTGGCAATTGGCTCGTACGGTGGCGGAAACACACCTTTTCTTGAAAGATTATATATTATTGGAAAAGTTATTTCTAATACATTTTTCAAAATAATTTCTAACGTTCCAACTCTGCTTTTCGTAGTTATTTTTTTAATTTTTGTTGTTGGACTTTCATCAGGCATTCAAACAATGGATGATTTTGTTAAAAATCAGGAAAAAATAAAAGAACTAAAAAGCATTGTAAAACAGCTTAATCAAAGATATAAAGTTGCAGAAATCAAAGTATTAAATTACAATCTTATTAGTAATAAAACAGATTTAGAAATAAAATTCTACGATTATGCAAAACAAGGTTATTCTAATGAAAATCAAGACATTAGTATACAAGGAAATGATATTTATTTTGATGCTGTTATTTTAAATTTCGAGTATAGCGAAATATCATCAGGAACTACCAAAAACATTGTTTTACCTTATAGAATATTCAGCGAAAAAGTACCTCAAGAAAATGGAATTTCGCTTAATTTAAAAGATGAAAACGGTATTCCGCTAATATTTAAACGAAATGAAAATGAAATATATGGAATGGAATCTGAAAAATATAAATCAGGAATAAAAGAAATAATGTCTTATTTAACTGATGATAAAAAAGCAAAAATGGCCGGAATTAGAAGTATTTACGGAAACGCAGTTCATAAAACAATGAGAAAAGGTGAAACTTATACTATTTGGATAGAACAAACCGGCGGATTAGTTATTAAAAATGCTGCTCAATTTTAACATAAAAAACATAACTGATTGAAACCCAAACTATTAAATTACACTTTTTTAACTATGAAATCCATAAAAACTATATGCATACATGGGTTAGACAGCGAAGCAAAACCAGAAAAACTGGAAATTATGAAAAATATTGGTCTTGATGTTTATGCTTTACATATAGATTACAGAAAGAATAAAAACGCATATTTTGATATTAAAAGTCTGATTATCAAACAAAAAGCCGAATTTTTAATAGGCAGTTCCTTTGGCGGAATGCTCGCATATTATCTTTCCGAAGAATTTGGAATTCCTTGTCTGCTTTTTAATCCTGCAATTTTATATCAAAGTATTGATATAAATATTCCTGAAATAAAAGAAAACCATTGCCCTTTACGAATTGTAATTTTAGGCCAAAAAGACAATATAATTAATCCACATCAAAACGCTGATTTTTTTAAGACAAAAGAAAGAAATAATTTATTACAAAAAATTATCTCTTGCAGCTGGCTTGAACATTCTATCGATTTTCAAACATTTGAAGAAATGATATTGCTTGCTGTAAATAATTACAAAAAATGGAAAAGATTAAATTAAAAATCAGTAAAGCAATTTTACTAATTAACTAATTATCAGAAAATTATGAAATCATACAAAAAAGAACTTTGGTTTAATACAACTCAAAGACGACAATTAATAAACATCACAAAAGAGATAACTAATTGTATTAATGAAAGCGGAGTAAAAGAAGGACTTGTTTTGGTAAATGCAATGCACATTACAGCAAGCGTATTTATAAACGACGACGAAGCAGGATTACATCGAGATTATGAAATTTGGCTGGAAAAACTGGCACCTGAAAAGCCTCATTCTCAATACAATCATAACACTTTCGAAGACAATGCAGATGCACACATGAAAAGACAAATTATGGGACGCGAAGTTGTTTGCGCAATTACAGAAGGAAAACTTGATTTTGGTCCTTGGGAACAGATTTTTTATGGCGAATTTGATGGCAAAAGAAAAAAAAGAGTTTTAGTTAAAATTATTGGAGAATAAGAATAAATGACAAGCGAACTAAAAAATTATTTTCAGAATAAAGCAGAACTGCAAATTATTTCAATTGATGGACCTAGAAATTACATTTCTGTTTATCAGCCATTTTTTATAAAAAACGCACCAGTTATTATAATTATGCCGGCATTAGGAGTAAAAGCAGCATATTACGAACCTATTGCTTTTGAACTTCAAAAATCGGGTTATATTGTTGTAAGTGCAGATTTAAGAGGCACAGGAAAAAGCTCAGTAAAAGTTTCAAAAAAAAGAAATTTTGGATATCACGAAATGATTGCTTACGATTGGCCTTCAATTATCGAAAAAGTAAACATCCATTTTCCAAATAATAAAATTTATTTGCTCGGGCACAGTCTTGGCGGACAATTAAATGTATTATATGCCAGCCAACATCAAAAATTAATTAACGGATTAATATTAATTGCCTCGTGTTCAGTTTATTACAAAGGTTGGAATTTCCCTAGAAATATTGGAGTTTTAGCCGGAACTCAATTAGCCAATCTGCTTGTCAGGTTTTTAGGATATTTTCCGGGAAAAAAAATTGGTTTTGCAGCCACAGAAGCTAAAAACTTAATGTTAGATTGGTCTGATAATGCCAGAACAGGAAAATATAAAATCAGAAACAGTAACATAAATTTTGAAAAAGATATTAAAAATATTCAGTTACCTATTTTAGCAATTTCGTTTAATAAAGATAATCTTTCACCTCAAAAAGCAGTCAAATTATTAATATCTAAAATAGAAAATGCACAAATAACACAACATCATTGCAATACAGAAAATTGCAATCTAAATCACTTTAACTGGGTGAAAAATAATGATTTAGTTATCAGGCATATACATAGCTGGTTAAAAAAATATCATAATCTTTAAAATCCTCCAAATGGCGAAAAACTATTTGAAAAAGTATCATTATAAAACGGATTATAAGAAGGAACAGCAAATGGATTATAGTAATTATTATTGCTTTTAATAAGCTGAATTCCAACTGAAATATTTTTAGTTATCTGATATTCAGCATTAAATCTCAAATAATAATCCTGATTTTTAGTTTGATTAGTAACATCATAAGGCGATTTATTCATTCCGTAAAGAATTTCACCACTGATTTTTAATCTCTCAGAAGCTAAATAATTAAAACTATTATACAAATATGCTTGATTTACATTAGCCTTTTTTTCTTCCTGCAAACTGCTAATTGTAGAATTTATAAAAATAACACCTGCAGAAATACTAAATTTAGAAGAAAAATTATAATTAACTTTCGGTGCTGTATAAAAACTCAAAGAATTCCCATAAAATCCTGTACCATAAGAAGTTCCCATATTAACATTGTATGAAATCTTAGACTTATTTTCTTTAATTGGAGCATAATTTTCGTTTGTACTGTTATTTTCCACAAACTGAACATAATCATCATCCTCTTCAGAATAATTAACAGTTTGAGCATTAGCAATACTAATAAAAAAAGCAGAAAGCATAATAATTAAAAAAGCTGAAAATTTCATAACTTAATTCTTTAAATTTACACAACAAATATATTAATTAATTGCAATGATAACAAATAACGCATGATAAATATAAATCTTGTACAATATGATTAATTTATTTAACACGAATTAAAAATAAGTAAAAAAATATAATTAAAAAATAGCTTAAATAATTTTATAACTGGCAATTACGTAAAGTATTATTATATTATTGTAAGATAAAATGTAATTATTAATATGTTAATAATTTTGTGTATAATAATAACGTTTAATAACTTGGAGTTTTAGAAAAGTTTTTTACTTTAGCTTCAATTATAAATTTTTAATTTATTATAAATGAACCCCCTATTAAGTAGTCAAAATCTTTTTATTTTAAAAACGGTAAATCCGAAAAAGCCGTACGAAAATGACATAACTGTCATAAATGAATTTGAAGGCTTTTCTGATTATGTAGAAAATGAGCTGGCCATGAAAATTTTTGGCCATGCCGAAGATTCTAAGAAAGAAAGAATTCGTTATGCTAGAAATCTTTTAATTAAGATGATTGGCAAAGAGGAATTCATTCGTTTAAAACAGTTCTTTGATAAAGACAATGATTTTTTCAATAAAAACATCTCTTTATTAAGCTTAGACGAAACCGAATTAACTCTTTTTAAGCTAATCGCTAGAGGTTTTAATCAAGCCGAAATAGCAGAATTATTATCTTGGAATCTGGGAAAAGTCAAATATCATAAACGTAAAATCTGCGAAAAAATGAATTTTGCTAAGATCTCTGATTTAGTTGATTATGCTAATAAAAACAGATTAATTTAATCAGTTTTTATCAAAATTTGTATCCCTTTAAAAAAACCGTCATTTTTTAATATTTGACGGTTTTTTTTTGTGATTTTTTATAAACACAAATAATGCACTTAAGTCAAAATATAGATTAATTTCATCCTACTATTAGCTTATTTTAAACATTATCTAAGCTTTATAATCAAATTTTCTTGCCTTTATCGTATTAATTAATTAATTTTAAATACTATTTTTAATTTTCATAAGTTATAAATATCATAGTGATTTTAAAATTTATTAAATAAATATCTGTAAAACTTAAAACCGTAAACAAATGAAAAAAATATTATCTTTTATTTTTTTAATCCTATTATCTTACAATTTATATGCACAGCAAGAAGGCTGTTTATCAGGCAATTGCGATAACGGATATGGAACTTGGGCTTGGTCAAGCGGATCAAAATATACCGGCGACTGGCTAAATAAACAAAAGCACGGACAAGGTACGTACTATTATTCAAATGGTGATATTTACAAAGGCGAATATAAATATGACCAAATGGAAGGATACGGCACATATACTTATGGCGGCTCAGGCACTATATATTTAGGCTATTGGAAAAACAGTAAATTTCATGGAAGAGGAACTTTAACATTTGGTAAAGACACTAAATGGTATGGTGATAAATACATGGGCGATTGGAAAGAAGACCTAAAAGATGGTTGGGGAACCTATTATTTTGCAAACGGTGATAAATACGAAGGACAATGGAAAAACAATAAATATAATGGCGAAGGAACATACTTTTATATAAGCGGAAAAGTAGAAAAAGGATTTTGGGTAGATAATGAATTATCTGATGAAAATAACCTGAAAGAAGGCTGTATCTCAGGCGATTGCGACAATGGATATGGAACATATGTTTTTAAATCAGGACAAAAATATGTAGGAAATTGGGTGAAATTAAAAAGAAATGGACAAGGTATAAATTATTGGCCTACAGGCGAATGGTATTCAGGCGAATGGAAAGAAGATTCAAGGCACGGACAAGGGATTAACTATTACGAAAATGGAGAAAAATATGATGGACAATGGTTAAATGACAAAAAAAACGGATATGGTTCTCAATATTATGTTGATGGAGATGTAAAAACCGGAATGTGGGAAGATAATAAGTACACAGGAACAGGAAATAACAAGACTGGATGTATATCAGGCAATTGCGATAATGGATATGGTGTTTATGTTTGGTCAAGTGGTGAAAAATATGTTGGCGACTGGACAAATAGCATGAGAAATGGTAAAGGTACAAATACATGGACTGATGGAGAAGAGTTCGATGGAAACTGGAAGAACGATAAAAGACACGGTTACGGAAAACAAAAATATAAAAGCGGCAGCGAAAAAACCGGTTTTTGGGAAAATGGAATTTATAAAGGCACAAACACAATAAACAATACCGGTTGTATATCAGGCGATTGTAATAATGGATATGGAACTTATGTTCAAACATCAGGAAATAAATATGTTGGTACATTTAAAAACGGAACTTTTGAAGGACAAGGCTCATACACATTTGCTGATGGAGGAAACTATGTTGGACTATTTCAAAATGGAATGTATCACGGACAAGGAACTTATACTTTTGCAAATAATCAAGGTAAATATGTAGGCGATTTTAAAAATGGGAAATATAATGGACTTGGGACTTTTTATTATCCTGATGGAAGAACTCAAGCAGGTAAATGGCAAGATAATAAATATGTTGGAACAGCGCAATCAAATTTAACGCCTCCTGAAGTTAGTTGGATAACTCCTGCGTATACAAATACAAACGCAACAGTTTCAGAAGCAAAAATAAAACTTTGTATTAAATCAAAAGAAGAGCCACAAAATATTCAAGTTTATATCAATGATGAACTTCAAATTACAAATGCTGTAAGAGGTTTTTCTGTAGTAACTTCAAATTGCGATTATACATTCGATAAAACAGTAAAACTAAAACCTGGCACAAATAATATTAAAGTTGTTGTTAAAAATGGTGCAGGAGAAGTCGCTTCCAGTATAAGAACAATAACATTCGAGACTCAATCAAACAAACTTGGAAAAAGATATGCTTTAGTTATAGGTCAATCAAACTATTTATCTTCACCTTTAAGAAATCCTGTTAATGATGCAAATGATATTGCAGCAGAACTTAAAAAATTAGGTTTTGATGTTATGGTATTTACAAATATTTCTCAAAATGACATGAAAAAACATATCAGAACTTTTGGCGATAAACTTGCTGCAAATAAAGGCACAGGACTATTTTTCTATGCCGGACATGGTATGCAGGTAAGTGGAGAAAACTATCTTATACCTGTTGATGCAAAAATAGAAAAGGAACAAGATGTCGAATTGGAAGCAGTAAATCTTAAAAGACTTTTAGGTGAAATGGAATATGCTCAAAACGATTTAAATATTGTAATTTTAGATGCTTGTAGAAATAATCCTTTTGCAAGAAGTTTTAGAAGTGGTGGAAATCAAGGGCTTGCGTCAACACTTGCGCCAACAGGCACTTTTATTGCATATGCTACTGCTCCTGGCTCTGTTGCTGCTGATGGAACAGACAAGAATGGTCTTTATACTCAAGAATTATTAAAAGCCCTAAAACAAAAAGGGTTAAGAATTGAAGATGTTTTTAAAGAAGTAAGAAAAAATGTATATGAAAAATCAGCAAAAAAACAAGTTCCATGGGAAAATTCTTCAATTTTTGGTGATTTTTACTTTAGTAAATAAACAAATTTAATTTATTTATGCTTAAACTATTAATATTGTTAAATTGTTTGTAGATAATGTTTTACAAAAAAAATAATTAAAAAAAGCAAAATGAAAAAAACTATAATTATAATTCTAGTACTACTATTTAGCAGCTATGCTTTTTCTCAAAACAAAGGATGTATTTCAGGCGATTGTGATAATGGATACGGAACTTGGGTTTATGACAATGGAGAAAAATATGAAGGTGATTGGCTAAATAAAAAAATGAATGGAAACGGAACATATTATTATAATAATGGCGATATATATAAAGGCCAATTTAATGATAATCGACTTGAAGGAATAGGAACATGTACTTTTAAAAATGGTGCAAAATATACTGGAAATTGGCTTAACAACACAAGAGATGGCGAAGGAACTTATTTTTATACAAGTGGAAAAGTAGAAAAAGGCCTTTGGATTAATGGTGAGTTTGCCGAAAAAAGTAATTCTAAGAAAACTGGATGTATCTCTGGCGATTGCCAAAATGGTTTTGGAACATATATTTTCGATACCGGCGAAAAATATATTGGTAATACAGTAAAATCCGTAAGAACAGGCCTTGGAACATATTATTTTGCAAGTGGCGAATGGTATAATGGCGAATGGAAAAACAACAAGAGAAATGGACAAGGAGAAAACTATTTTGCTGATGGCGAAAAATATGAAGGTCAATGGGTTGATGATAAGAGACATGGTTTTGGAACACATTATTATATTGATGGCACAGAAAAATCAGGAATGTGGGAAAACAATCGTTATGTTGGTACAGGAACAAACAATTATGGATGTATTTCAGGTGATTGTGATAATGGATATGGTGTTTTCACATGGCAAACAGGCGAAAAATATATAGGATACTGGAAAAACAATAAAAGAAATGGACAAGGTAAAAATTTATGGGCTAATGGTGAAAAATATGAAGGTAACTGGCTAAACGACAAGAGAAATGACTACGGCATACAAATTTATCCTGATAAAACAACGAAAATTGGATTTTGGAAAGAAGATAAATACATAAGCGCAAATACTGATAAATCAGGTTGTGTTTCAGGAAATTGCTCAAATGGATATGGAACATATGTATTTAAAAATGGAAACTCTTATAAAGGAACTTTTAGAAATGGGAAATTTGAAGGACAAGGTTCATTAACTTTTGTAGCAGGAGATAAATACTCTGGCGAATTCAGAGGTGGAAAATTTCATGGCGAAGGAACCATGAATATTAAAGGTAAAGGTAAATATGTTGGTGATTTTGCAGACGGCAAATATAACGGACTTGGAACATATTACTACGAAGATGGTAGAATTCAGGCTGGGAAATGGAAAGAAAATAAATTTTCAGGAACTGCTCAATCAAATTTAAAAGTTCCTCAAATTGAATGGATTAGTCCAACATATGCGTCTTCAGAAATAACTAAATCAGAAGCTCAAATAAAATTATGTATTAGCTCTAAAGAGCTTCCACAAAACATTCAAGTATATGTTAATGATATTTTACAAATTGACAATGCTGTAAATGGTCTTACATCTGAATCTAATTGTGATTATACATTTACAAGAATTGTTAAACTAAAAGTTGGCGATAATTCTATTAAAGTAGTAGTTAAAAATGGTGCTGGACAGGTTAGTTCAAAAATTAAAAACATAAAATATAATTCTGAGCAAAATAAAAACAATAAAAGATATGCTCTTGTTATAGGAAATTCATCATATCAAATATCACCATTAGAAAACCCAACAAATGACGCCAAAGCTATGGCAGAAAAATTAAAGCAATTTGGATTTGATGTAATGGTTTACTATAATCAAACTCAAGAACAAATGAAAAAAAGTATTCGCGAGTTTGGGAATAAAATTACAGATAATAAAGGAGTTGGACTATTTTTCTTTGCTGGTCATGGATTACAGGTAAATGGTGAAAACTATTTAGTTCCTGTAGATGCTCATATTGCTAAATATCAAGACATTGAATTAGAAGCTGTAAACCTTAACAGAATAACAGGCGAAATGGCATACGCTAGAAATGATGTAAACATAATTATATTAGATGCATGTAGAAATAATCCTTTTGAAGGCGATGAAGAATCTGGTGGAAAAGGATTGGCAAGCGCTCCCGCACCATCAGGAAGCTTTTTAGCATTTGCTACAGCTCCTGGCTCTGTTGCAGCTGATGGTACAGGTTCAAATGGACTTTATACTCAAGAAATATTAAAAGCAGTATCTACTCCAGGTTGGAAAATTGAAGATGTATTTAAAGAAGTTAGAAGAAATGTTTATCAACTTTCTGGAAAACAACAAACTCCTTGGGAAAACTCTTCAATTTTTGACGATTTTTATTTTCAAAAATAATGTTTATATAGTTGAGTAATAAAGACTTAAAATACTTTATTGCTCAACTTTTAAAAAACAGCAATTTAGATTTAATAAAACAAATATTCCTCTATTGAACTAACTACAAAATTCAATCTCATGAAAAATAAACTTTTTTTATTATTAGCTCTATTTTTTTTATCATTTTCAAATGCAAGTGCTCAAGTTGAAGACGGACAAGGAACCGGACTAAATTTCAACGACGAGCAATACTCAAACGATTTAACGAAAGCACCCTTAACGAGAAGTTTATATGGTTCAAGTCTTCCAAAATCCGCATCATTAAAAAAGTATGCGCCAACACCAAAAAGTCAAGGAAATTATGGAACATGTGTTGGCTGGTCTTCAGCATTTTGCGGGTACACAATAGTAAATTCAGTGCAAAATAATTGGACAGATAAAACAACAATTGACGCAAACACTTTCTCGCCGGGATTTATTTACAGTCAAATTAAATTATCTTCTGATAATACTTGTAGAATAGGCTCTTCAATAAGCGATGCACTTGAATTAATGAAAACAAAAGGAGTTCCAAAATATACTGATATGGAAATGAGCTGCCCTAATTCTGTTCCACTTGATGTATTTAATAAAGCATCGAATTACAAAATTCAGGATTTTGCTAAACTTTTTGGTATTTACGATTCTGAAAGCTTTAAATTAAATGCCATAAAAAAAAGTTTATCTGAAAATAAGCCTATAATAATTGGAATGAAAGCACCAAACTCATTTAACAATGCTAAAAATTATTGGATTCCAACTGAAAATCCTGAAGGAAATTATGGTGGCCACGCAATGTGTGTTATCGGATATGATGATGACAAATTTGGAGGTGCATTTGAAGTACAAAACAGCTGGGGAGATTCGTGGGGAAATCAAGGTTATATATGGATAAAATACCAAGACTTTTTCAATTGGGTAAAATATGCATATGAAATGATATACATACCAAAAAAAACGATTACAAACGAAAAAGATTTGGCTGGGAAAATAAAATTAGTTGAATCTGATGGTAATACGATGTCGGCATATTTCAATGGTAATTACTACCAAACAAAAAATTCATATAAATCAGGAACAAAATTTAGAATCTACATTTCAAATAATGAACCCGCTTTTGTGTATGCATTTGGATCTGATGAAACAAAAAAAGTATTTCCTGTATTTCCTCATCAACCAAATATAAGTCCTGCATTAAATTATAAACAAAACGATGTGGCAATTCCGGATGAAGAGCATTATATAGAAATGGACAATACTGTTGGAACAGATTATTTATGCGTATTATATTCTTTAAATCCAATTAAAATTGAAGAAATTCATAAAAAAATTGAAAATTATACAGGAAGTTTTGAAGCAAAAGTTAAGTATGCTCTTGAAAATAAATTGGTAGAACAAAGTAATGTAAACTTTAATAATAATGAAGTTTCGTTTACGGCAACTAGTAAAGGAAAATCGATAGTTGCTATAATTATTGCCACAAATCATGTGAAATAATCTAATTTAAAAGATAGCTTTTTTTAGAGCTATCTTT
>JAFGWC010000085.1 GCA_016937695.1 Bacteroidales bacterium | reverse complement strand
TGGGCACATTTAAAATCTAAGCCTTACAGAAATGTAAGGCTTTTTTGTTTTTTGTATTTAATAACAAAATAACTAACAATAAATTTTTAGGATAGTGTTGTCTCTTATGATAATGTTTTTTAGATATATTTTTTACACGGCCTACTATTTTTGCATTAATGTTTTTAAGGAAAAAGAATTCCCTCAAACATGGGCAGGAGGGATAATCTCTATTTTAATTACAATTAATCTTATTGTATTATTAGAAATTTTTGCCTATAACATCTTCCCTAGTAAGATTAAAACAATTAGTGAGTATTATAAATATTTTGGAATATTCTTATTTGGGTTAACATTTTTATATATAAATAAGGGTAAAAGATATTTAAAAATTCTAAAATATTATGAGATAATACCAGATAATAAGAAAAAAGTTTTCAGAATTTTAAGTATTTTTTATTATATACTATCTGCTGTCTGTTTATATATAATGGTAGAATTAGTGCGGGAATATAATATAAATAATCCTTAGTTTCAAATAGTACAGTAGCTAATTCAACATTAAATTTGGAAAGACATATTGTATTATTATTTGAAGAAAGTATTTTATAATTTTTAAAAGAAAACATTGCTTTTATAAGTAGCGATTATATAGATGTAAAATCTTTTATGTTTAATTATTAAGAAAAAATTATGGATTTAATAAAACAAAATTTAAAAACACTACGTAGGTTAAACAGGTTTTTTATAATTCTGGGATTGCTTGAGATTTTTATTTTCGTGTTCCTTTTTCAAAATTTTTTCACAATGATTCTTGGGCTTTTAACTATTATACCGGCTAATATAGCACTTGATGAAAAAAAGTTTAAGTGGAATTATTTTGTGGGAGCTTGGACATTAATTAAGTATAACCCGATAACTATTCTTGCCATCTTAGGATTTATTTCTGGATATTTTTCATACATAATTGATATAGTTTCAATAAATACAAGTGATAAACTAATAGGTATTTTATTTATAATTTGTTTTATCCTGATTGCAGTAACAGCTTTTGTTTTAGGAATCTTGATTATCATAAAGACAGAAAGACAAATAAAGTTAAGAAAATCGCAGAGTATTTTTGATTGAATAATTTTATATCAAAAATTACTAAACCACTGCTGCCGCAAGATTGTACCTAAAACAACCAAATTAAAATATATCTTTGTATCAGAAGGCAGAATATTTGTAGATGAAGAAAGAAATTTTGAACGCCAATATTTTATGAGCGACCATTTAGGAAATATAAGGCTAACATTTAACACCGATACACTTGTATTGCAAGAAGATAGTTATTATCCTTTTGGGATGACACAGAATGGACTAAGTTTTTCGGAAAGATACCAGACAAATAACGACAGCCAAAATAAGTTTTTATTTGGTGGTAAAGTCGTAGCAAAGCGAAGATCCCGCTTTTGCGGGAAAAAAGACTCATTTACAGGTCATTACGAGTTTGGTTTTAGAAATTACGATGCACAACTTGCACGCTGGCATGTGCGCGACCCATTAGCCGAAAACTACTCTACACAATCGCCTTATCATTTTGCAGGTAATAACCCGATAAATAATTTTGAGATAAATGGTGCGGAGGATATGATTTCGCCAGGAGATTGGCAGAATGGTATAAATAATACAGCATTTATTGAAGGACTAATGGAAGGAAACGAAGGAGGTGGAAGTAAAATGAATTTAATTGGCGAAGTAACAGTTACAGCAACAAGATTAGAGCCGGGAAAAAGAGTAAGGTACGGATTACATGATTATTCTTATATGACTGATGCAGAAGGTAATATAATTGAAAGGCGCGGCGGACCAACAGGCAGCTCAGTACTTGATGGTTCATATGGAACAACTGTTTATCAGGCATCTGATGATGAAGACGATGGAGGAGATGGTGGTGATAAGGATGGTAAAAAGTCTGAATATCCTAAACCAAAAAGCTATAATGGTATTTTTGATTATTTGAGCCAAGCATTCTATAGTATGTTTTTTAAAAAAGAAGAAATAAAAGATAAAGAGTTTACAACAAGTAAATACGATGCTAGACCTCCAGATATGGTAAAAATGGAAATTGGTGTTAATATTTATTTCTTTAGAGGAGGAATCAGTGGTGTGATAGACTTTAGGGCTAAAAATGCATATATTTATGGTTTAACTGAAGTTTCAACAGACAAGGATTTTGGAGAAGTAGAGGGATCAATAGCCGCAGGTTGGTATTTAGTCGATAAAAATAGAGTATTTACAAGAAGTGATATAGGTGGAGCGGATATTAAGGTTGGAGGACAAATGACTTATGTAGGAGGGTTTGTTGAGATTCCATTAGAAAGTTTGACTATAACAAGGAAAAGAATGTCTGCAACCGCTCCAGAAATGATATTTATTGGAGTTTCTGGACATTCAAATCCTGAAGTTTCTGTAAAAAGCAATGTTCAAGTATCTTTTTAATTGTGAAAATAAATGAATTATAAGGTGTTTAATAATGGGAATGTATTTGTTGTTAAGTTTATTGCAATACCTCTTGCAGTTGGTTTGGCAATTCATATTGCATTAATTATATTAAGAAAATATGCCGGACTAGAAGCATTGCTACTTTTATCTGCTCTAATATTTACTTTATCCTTGATTATTTTTTTATTGCGAAAGTTCTATTCGTGTAAGATTAGTGGTGCCGAATTAAGGTTTTGGCGATATTTTGGAGAAACTTCTGTAAAATTTGATGACATAGAAAAAATTAATACGATATCTAGGGAACAAAATTTGATGTTGATTGAATTTAAGTTTAAAAATAAAACAAAAATTGGAAGATATGCGTGGACAATATGTTATAGGAAAATAAAAGCATTAAATCCAGATACGAAAAACGATGATGAGTTTGATGCGCTGAGATATCTAAAGGATTTAATAATTACAAAAACTCCTAGTTCATCATAACTTTTTTATTTGAACTAATTGCTTGCTCCTATTGTATTATGTAGCCCTCTTTGGGGCTAATGTGGAAATTCCAGTGATACTGACCCCAAAAAACGGTGATATTGAACCCTCTGATTTTTTATAGGTTAAAGAACGCAAACATGACAAAATTACATTTTTTTCCTTAGACTTTCTCCTTTTAATTCTATCCTGTATGAAGTGTGTACCAATCGGTCTAAAATGGCATCAGCAATAGTCGCTTCGCCAATTACATCAAACCAGCTAGCCACAGGTAGTTGACTGGCAATAATTGTAGTTTTTTTTTTTTATTCTTGTTCTGAGCACAAAAAAAGAGACTTTTAAACTTAAAAGTCTCTTTTTTATTTAAATCCTAAATTTATAATGTAAAACCAAAAACTAGAAAAATATTCTCTGTTTGAGGATTTGCTGCTGCTGTTATAAAAATTGGCAAACTAAATTTTTCATTAATTTGAATTTCTCTGTTGGCAGTAAAACCTAAGTTAACTCCGTTAAAATCAACTCCATACATTCCTGTAAAAGGAGTTAAACCCAAAAATGTGTAAAGTGTATTTTTTCCTGATGTAAATGTGTATCCAAGCTCAAAATAAGTAGAATAATTATTCTTTTTCATATCAGTTTCTTCAGCATCATAATACCATTTTTTATCATCACCATATAGCATAGTTGCTGCAGAAATTTTAAAAGGAACTTTTTCATTTTCATACGAAAGTTCTAATTCGAAAATATGACCGGTTGTTTCATTGTCATAATTAAAATATTTTGTTGTTGGATTCCAATAATAATCATATAAATTAGCCGAAAATCCGCCAGCAGAATATCCAATAAAAAAATCTAATTCTTTATATGCGCCTAACGAATTGTATGCTAAGTCGGTAGAACCCCAAATTCCAAAACTGAAATTTCCACCTCCAACAGCAATTAATGGTTGAATGTTTGGAGTTGAACTAACAGTTGCACCACGCCAAATGTATGTACTAACCATATCAGCAGAAATTGTAAATAATGAAGTTTCTTCATTATCTTGCGCTTGAATGTATGTATTTGTAAATGAAATCATTAATAAAATTATTAATGATTTAAAAAAATGTTTTTTTTGCATAATCTTAGTTTTAAATATAAATAAATAGTTTATAAATTTAATTAAAAATGTAATTTTAAAAAATATATCACGTTTTAAGCTTGATTGATATCAAAGATAATTAATTTTATTTTTTATATTAATGTTAAAAAAGATAATTTTGCATTTCAACTTAGAATTATAAAACATAAAATTTTAAAAAATGAAGACTTTAATATTTATTTTATCATTAAGTTTATTATTTGGCGCTAATAACTCTTTATTTGCTCAAAATAGTATTTCTGATATTAAATTTGAAAAAGAAACACATGATTTTGGAAGAATTAAAGAAGATGGCGGAACTGTAAATTATAAATTTAAATTTAAAAATATCGGAAAATCGCCTGTAGTTATAACAAGAGTTCAATCAAGTTGCGGATGTACAACGCCGGAATGGACACGTTCGCCAATAGTTCCGGGCGAAGAAGGTTTTGTTAGTGCAGAATTTGACCCGAATGAAAGACCAGGAGCTTTTAATAAACATGTATTAGTTTATACAAATGTTTTAGCCGAACCAATTAAGCTTGTTATTAAAGGAGATGTAATTAATAAAGAAAAGTCTATTGCTGATATTTACAGATATAAAATTGGTGATTTAAGAACAAAAGCTAACTATATTACTTTTGCAAGAATGTATAATAGTGAAAAAAAATCAATGTCTGTTGAAATTATTAACGATTCTGAAAAATCTATCGATGTTGGATTTGTTGCTGATAGAATTCCTAACCATCTTAGTGTTGAGGTAAAACCGTCAACTTTAAAACCTAAACAAAAAGGCGAGATAATTATAACTTTTGATGCTTCTAAGAAAAATGATTGGGGAAATACCACTGATAGATTAAGACTGACAGTAAATAATGAACAACCTGTAGGAAATAATCTTTCTGTTAGCGCATCTATTCTTGAAGACTTTTCTGCTCTTTCAAAAAGTGAATTAGCTAATGCGCCAACAATGGTTTTTGATCACCAAGAATTTGATTTTGGTAAAATAAAACATGGCGATGTTATAACTCATGAATTTAAATTTAAAAATACAGGCAAAAGAGACCTTTTTATTCGAAAAACTCAATCTAGTTGCGGTTGTACTGCAGTTGAAACCCAAAAAGTGATTAAACCAGGAGAAACTTCTGTAATTAAAGCAACTTTTAATTCAAGAGGAAAAAAAGGAAGACAAAATAAAAGCATTACTATTATTACAAATATTCCTGGTAAAGATGAAAAAGGAGTTGATAAGTATAAAGTAATATTGAGAATTAAAGGTGAAGTTATTGTAGAATAATTCTTAAATAAATACAAAACTTAATAATCATATTGTCTTTATGTAAATACATTTAAATGTATTTACATAAAGACTTTTTTATTTATGAATTTATGCTTGTAAATAATTGATAGTTAGTGATTTAATATAAATGTTTATTTAAAAATCAAAATCTAAAAAATAGTTTAAAATCAGAAATAAAATATTTATGTTAAAAAACATTAATATTTTTCAAATTCTTATTTTTGATGATAAAAAAAAAATAAATTTGCATCCAAATATGTAAATAATTAGATTTGAAATAAAATATTAAAAACATGACATTACAAACAGATTTAAAACATTTAGTTACAGTAGAAGATTTTAATGAACTAATTAATAATAACGAAAATGTTATGGTTAGTTGCGGTAGAATGGGACCAATGTGTGTTCCTGTTTACGATATAATGGAAGATATTATTGATGAAGGAGAATATAAGCATGTTGAATTCAGAGATATGCTTTTTGATAATCCAAATGCCGGAGTTATTAGAAATCTTTCAGAATGTAAAGGATTTATGGGTTTACCTTTTACAGTTTATTTTAAAAACGGTAAAGTTGTTAAAGCTACCAGTAGTATCCAAAACAGAGATCAAATTACAGATATTCTTAAAAGCGAATTTGGTAAATAAATGATGATTATAATTTTTCAATGCCATCTTATTTTTTAGGTGGCATTTTTAATTAAAAAACATGGAAGAAAATAAATATGATGTAATTATTATTGGTGGCGGTCCTGCAGGACTAACTGCCGGTATATATTTATCAAGAGCAAAAGTTAAAACTTTAATTTTAGATTCTGGAACCATTGGCGGGCAAGTTGTTTTAACTCATGAAATAGCAAATTATCCTGGTATTGAGAGCATATCAGGATATCAATTGGCTAAAAACATGAGAAAGCAAGCAAAAAAATTTGGTTGCGAAATTCGCTCTAATATTAAAATTACATCATTAGTTTTAAATACTGATATTAAAGAAGTTACAGTTAACGATTTAGAAAAATATATTTCTGATGCTGTAATTTTAACAACCGGCGGAAAATCAAGACCATTAAATGTGCCTGGCGAAAAAGAATTTGCCGGAAAAGGAATTTCTTATTGTGCAACTTGCGATGGCGATTTTTTTCAGGATAAAGAAATTATAGTTGTTGGTGGTGGAAATTCTGCTTTGGAAGAAGCTGTTTCTTTAACTCAATATGCTTCAAAAGTTACTATTGTTCACCAATTCGACAATTTTCAAGCATATCCGCATGCAATTGATGAAGCTAAAAAAAATCCAAAAATTAATTATATTATGGAATCAGAAATAATTGAATTTTTTGGTGATGAAAGCTTGAAAAAAGTTAAAATTGAACATCAAAGAACTCATGAAATTACAGAACTTAATATAGATGGAGTTTTTATTTTTATTGGTTATGTTCCTCAAACACAGATGTTTGAAGGTTTAGTTGATTTAAATAACAGAGGCGAAATTGTTGTTGATGAAAATTTACAAACAAACATAAAAGGCGTTTTTGCTGCAGGCGATTCTATTGCAAAAAAATACAGACAAATTACTACTGCTGTTTCTGATGGTACAATTGCTGCTTTAAATGCAATTGAGTTTGTTAATAGTTTATAAATATTTTTTGATATTAGATAAATTAAAAGCGAGAAATTTAATCCCGCTTTTTTAATTTTATTATTTTTTTTACCCGAATTATTCATATAATTCTGAACTTATACCGAACTGCTATCAAGTTGCTTAATTTTTTCACTTCGTTCAAAATTAAGATTGATAGTCAATCGGCATAAACTAAACCAAACTAACAAAATTCGTTTTCACTTTTTTGTTAGCGGTTTAGTATTACAAAGTTAAATGTTTAAAGCTCATAAAGTTATGTGATATTTAGTTGTATTTCAATAATTCAAATGACTTTTAACTTTATAAACTTTCAAACTCACATTATTTGAGAATGATGTGGATTATGCAGATGGCAGAATTTGAATAACTTGTAATTTTTGCATATTTTCAAACTTAAACTCCTGATTAACAGAATTTAAACTTAACGATATTTTTTTGGATATGATTTAATTGAGAAGCAGAAATAAATTATTCATTTATAATTTCATGTTCTACTGTCATATATTTATTGCAATCGGAGCATTTAAAAACCCATTCTGTAGCTTTTCCTGAAATTGTTTTGTAGGAATCTGTGTGTACTTCAATTATTTTTTTGCTTTTGCAATGTACGCAGTATATATTTCCTTGATATTGAGGCTGTTTGCTTTCAAAGTTTAATTTTGTTGAATGGATATTTACAGGATAGACGTGCCAGCCAAATCCAAGCTCATTTTTTAATTCTTCTACTATGTGATGATTGTCAAATTTGCACATTATATACAGAATAAATTTGCTTGTTTTATAAAATCTGTCATAAAGTTAATATCTTATATAATTATTAGTCGTATGTTTTTTGAAAAAGTTACAATTATTAACTTTTTTTAACTCTATTTTAAGATTTTATTAAGCTTTGATTTTAAAATTTTTCCTTTTAAAACAAGATAGTTTATTAACGAAAAACCCTAATAATTATTCAAATAAATTTTAGGCGTAATATATTTTTTCGGCTATAACTATCAGTAAATTAGTTGTTTATGTTTTATTTTTTTATTTTGTCAAAATGTAATTTTTCTATTTATATAATATAAAAAATCACAAGCTTTAAAAACTTGTGATTTTTTTATTGTAAAAAAAATATAAATTCAATCTATGATTGTTATTCTACAATTTCGTACTGTTTATTTTTATATACAAATTTTACGTTTTTTCCAAGTGCCAAAAATTGAGATGTTTCAGGATATTTATTTAAAAGCTCAAAATACTCTTTTGTGGCAAATTTGATTTTTGTAATATCTTGATATTTAGTGTTTTGTACATATAAATCAATCCATTGATCTTGTTTTTGATAAACTGCTCTGCCTTGAATATTTTTAACCTGAGAACTCAGATTTTGTTTATTTCCGTTTTTATCGTAATATGCCATTCTGCTTATTCCTTGTTTTTGGTCAGAAATTGTATTTGCCTGACCTAAATTTTGAACTTCGCTACTGGAAATTACACCCGAACGACCACTTTTTTTACTCATATTTTCAAACTCAGCTTTGGAATTTGTTTTAAATGCATCTTCATCTGCAAATCTTTCTTTAAATATTGAATTTGAAACAGGAATATTGTTGTTTGCGATATTAATTTCTTCGTCTTCAAGAATTAAATAACTTGTATAAGGCGTTATAATTCCGTATTTTTTTGCAAGAACAATTATTTCATCTTTAACTTCATTACTTTCGCCGTGCAATCTTATTTCATCAAGTAAGTAACCAATTTTACGAGCAGCCCAAAGTGCTGCAATAAACTCATTATCAGTATTTTGATTAAAATCTGCATTATAAGTATATTTTTCATCTTTTCCGTTTACTTTTCCTTGAAGGATAATTTTTGTGTTTCCTGTTTTTTCAAATTTTCCTAAAAGTGTAATAGATGAGCCTTTAAAAATATCAGGTATTTTTTTAGGATATATTTGTTTTGCATTTATATTTCCTTCAAAAACGATTTTAATATCTGTTAAAATTGGCGAGCTAACTTTATTAAAAAAATTAGATATTTTTATTTCAATGTCTTCATCTGCAGCAATATACGTTCTGTAAGCATTTGTTTCTTCTGTTATTTTATCGAGCAAATGAGTGTTTATATCATCGCCAATTCCAAAAGTAAAAATTCGTGTATTTTCAACATTAGAGCTTTTTATTTGTGTAATTAACTTATTTTCATCGGTTTCGCCAATTGTTGGTTTTCCATCTGTAATAAAAACTATCATATTTGGTCTGTTTTCCGATTTTTTTTCGTTACAAGCTAAGTTTATAGCTTCGTCGATATTTGTTCCGCCAATTGCTTTAATGTTTTTTATAAAATCATCAGCTTTTTTAATGTTTTCGGTATTTGCCAATACTCTTTTGCCGAATAAAGCCTGTGCTTCTGTCGAAAATTTAATTATTTCAAATTTATCGCCTGCGTTAAGATTATTTATACAAAATTCAAGTGCTTTTTTTGCTTGTTCCAGCTTTTCGCCTACCATACTTCCCGAAACATCAAGCACAAAACTTATATCTTTATTTATTATTTTTTGGTTTTCCGATAATTTTCCAGGACTTATATTTAGCAGAAAGAATCCGTCTTCATTTGCTTCTTTATAGTCTAAAACCGAAATTCCTATTTTTGATTTATCAAAACCGATAAACAATTTTAAATCTAAATCTGCTCTTAAAGAGTTTGCTTCAAATCCTATAACTGCTTTATTTTCAGTTTTTCTTATAATTTCCATTTTATGACTTGGCGAATAAATTGTTTTGATTTTTGAACTTGATTCTAAATCAATTTTGAATGAGATATTTTTTAATTCTTGCGACGAATATTTTTTTGTGTTTAACGGAAAAATATATTCTTCGGTATTATTGTCTTTTTCAAGTATCTGAGTATAAGTTATTTGTATTCTTTTTTCTTTGTTTGCTTCAATAGGGAAAATTCTAACTTTAAACAATTGTTGTTCAGAATACTCAAGTAAAGCGGGATCTTTTAGTTTTCTAACAATATCTTCATAAATTTTTCTTGCTTTTGTGGCATCAAGTAATTCGGCTTGCATTTTTTTTCCGTTTATTTCCATCGAAAAGTCTTTTATTACAACGCCTTTTGGAACAGGAAATAAAAACCAGCCTTCGAGATTTGAATTTGTTGGATTGTAAAATACCTGATTTACAGTTGTTTGAGCGTATTGGTCTTTAATAAATACACTTACATTTAACGATTTATGTTCTATTATGTAAGGATTTAGCCGATTTGGAACAGATGAATTTTGTGAATTTGGATCTATTATTATAAAACCTCCTGCATAAGATATTTTAATGAAAAAAATCAACAACAGTGTTATTATATATTTTGTATTTTTCATTTTTTTTTGATTTAATAGTTTAAATAAATTTAATTACAAATATTTTAAACTGTAAATTGATTCAAAAAAAGACGCTTCAAGGTTCAAGCACGCTTGAAGGTCTTTATTTTTCGTTATTTAAACTTATAGTTTTTGCTTTCAGCTTGTTCTTTTACAGCTTTTATCATTACTTTATCAAGAGTATTTTCATTAGCATTTTGCTTTTGTTTATCAGCAATATATTTGTTTCTTTTAATATCTAATTCTTTAATTTCTTTTTGTATTTTTTCTCTTTCTTTTCTTTTATTATCAAGATATTTTTTCATTTCATCTTTCGATTTTCCTTTTAATTCTTCAGGTAAATCTTCTTTTTTAATTTCTGATAATTTTGCTTCATTTTCCTGAGTTGCATCAACCAAATCCCATTGTTCGTTTTTATAAACGGTTGAACTTTTTGAAACGGCTCTGTTAATATAAGCTCCTTGTCCCATCGAAGATGCGTTAACATCTTGAACTGCTTGACGTTCTTTCATTTTTTTTCCTGTTGAACCATAATTTACATAAGTAGAATTTAATTTTTGGTTAAGTTTTACAATGTCGTCATCGTAAGGCGAAGGAATGTGAACAACTTTTATATCTTGGTCGATATTCATGTATTTTCCATCAGCTAAATCGGCACCATCTTTCCAATAAGTGTCAATTCCTGTTTGATAAGGACCACAGAAAATGGTGTTAACAATGATACCTTTAGTTATTGATTTTTTACAAGATTCCTGATATTTTACAGGACCTTGATTAAAAGGTTCATTTCCGGCAATGAAAATTAATTTTAAATCATCGTTTGAACTTGTCCATAAAAGTTGTTTTAACGAAACTTCAATAACTTGTCCGCAAAATTCGCTTCCGCCATTTGTTTTAAGAGCAAATAAATCTTCAGAAATTTTATCTAAATCGGTAGTAAATTGAGAAACTTGTCTTATATATCCTTCTTGAGCCGAAAGATTATCATTTCCGTATTCGTAAAGTGCGATTTCTAGTTCAGGATTTTCGCCTTCGTATTTGGCTGTTGCCATTTCATTAACAATTTTCCAAAGTTGCGATTTTGCTTGATCAATCAATCCGTCCATACTATTGCTTGTGTCTAATAATAATGCTATTTGGATTTTAGTTTTTTTTACTTGCGGACTGAATGCTTGATTTATTGAAAAAATCATCAATAATGAAATTAATATCAATACTTTAGTTTTCATGATTATTTATTTTTAATTAATATTTAAATGTTTAACTTAAAATTTTAATTTCTATTGCTTTTAAATAGTAGATGCGATTTTTTTTTAATTCCATAAATTTATTATTGAAAAATATAATTTGATTTTAAATAAAAATTATTTTGTTGTAATCTATTGTAAATAAGAGTATTATAGCTTTTGTTTTTTGTTTTGATAATATTATTAATTCTTTTAAAAATATATAAGCTAAACTACTCGTTATTAAAAATACATAAAAAATCGTTATATGTATTTGACTAAATTAAGATTATTGCTTATTTCAGTATTTATTATTTCAAATTTAATTTCTTTTTCGCAAGAAAAATGGACTGGCGAAGAATTAAATAAAGCAAATACTGCGGCTAATGTTGCGTATTTGAGTTGGAAAGAAAAACAGATAATTTATTATATGAATTTAGCAAGAATTAGCGGAAAAAAATTTTATGATAGTTTTTTTAGTGATTTTTTAAAAATGTATAATAGCACATATATAAGTGCGCCTATCAATAAAAAAAATAAGTTTTTAAAATCGTTAAAAAAAGATTTGTATGATTTAGAACCATTATTACCATTTGAACCTGATACAGGATTAACTAAAGCAGCTGCTTTTCATGCAGAAGATATTTGCAGTTTGGGTAGAACAGGTCATCGTTCTTCGAATGGATACACAATTTCTAAAAGAGGAAAAATATTTGCCGATAATTTTGATATTGTAGAAAGTTTATCTTTTGGATTTGATAATCCTTTGTATATAGTTTGTCAGCTTTTGTTGGATAATGATTCATATACACTAGAAAACAGAAATTATATAATTGGTTCTGAAACTGAATATAAAAGAGTTGGTGTTTCAATAAAAAAGCATAAAATATTAAGATATGGTGCTGTTATTGATTATTCTGAATAGTATTAATCTGAAATATCGTTTTCTTCTTCATTATCAATTTGTTGATTATTATTTAAAGAGCTGCTATCGGCTTCATTAAAATAAGAAATATTATTGAGATTAAAATAGTCTTGAATTATTTCGGCTAATTCTTTGTTTGTATACATTCCATATTCAATGCGTGTTTCCTTTATTCCATCAAATAAAATTTCACCCATAATTTGTTCTTCTTTATTTATTCTTATAATTTTTGCAGAGCCGTCTTTTTTTATAATTTGAAAATTAGTTTCGAATCTCATTGTAGAATAAATATTATTTTTTTGCAGTTCTTTCGAAAAATATGTTTGTTGATTTTTAAAATTATTAAATAAATAATCTAATTCATATTTATAGCTTTCTCCAATTTCTTTATATAATCTTTCATATTCTTTTTTTCCAGGCATAAAAAATATTACTGATTTTTTATCAATTATATATATTTTTTCATTTTCACTAGAATTTTCATAATTATTATCAGAAACAATATTTTCTGATTCAGAATTATTCTCTTTTTTAACATCATTGTTGTTTGAGCATGAAATTAAAGTGCAAATAATAAATATTAAGGCTGATATTTTAGTAAAATAAATCATCTGTAATTTGGAAAAAATTATTTGGAAAAAATCATTTTAAATGCTACTAAAATTAAAAAGGCACCAAAAACTTTTTTCATTATATTATCAGGAATCATAATTGATAATTTTGAGCCGAAATATCCACCAATAATAAATGTTAAAGCTAAAATAAGTGCAACTTTAATATCTACATAACCATCTTTATGATAATTGTATGTGGCAACTAGCATAACAGGAATTGTCATTAATGCCAGACTTGTGCCTTGTGCTTTGTGAAGAGAAAATCCCATAAAAAAAACTAGTGCCGGAACAATAACTATTCCGCCGCCAACTCCCATGCTTCCGCTAAAAATTCCGGCAGTAAAACCTATAATTAAAATTATAATTAATTCGTTTAAACTCATAAAAAGTGATTTAAAAATCAAGACTTAATGAAAAGTAAAATACTCTTGGGAGTATAACATTTCCGTCAACTCCCCAAGCCCAATCGGCTCTTACAAAATATCCAAATAGTTGAGAGCGCAAACCAAATCCGTAACCCATAACAAAAGGACTTCTTTGTTTATCAATAATTACTCTAACAGGATTGCCTTCAATAATTTCTGTGTTATATGCATTATCTTTTTCCCAAGGCGAAAAACCTGACCAAGCACTACCTAAATCAGCAAAACTTACTACTTGTAGATTATTGAAAAAAGTAGAGTTTAAAGGCCTGTTTGCCAGATATCTAACAATTGGCCATCTTAATTCGGCATTCATCAAGAAAAATTTTGTTCCGTTTCTGGCATTTTGAACAAATCCTCTCATATCTGTTGCAACTGCCTGAAATACATAGTTTTGGGTGTTGTCAATTCTTACAGATTGATCAAAAGTTGGAACATCTAATGAAAAATTTAACCAGTTATCAACTCCGCCTAAATAATAAAGTAATTTTCCGCTTCCGTATGAAGCACTTGTTGCAATTCTACCGGCAAAAATTAATGTTCGGTGAATTGGAAGATAATATCTGAAATCAGCACCAAAAACATACGTGTTGAAGCCATTTTTTTGAATTTCCTGATAGTATTCGCCAAAAACTTTTAATCTTATCCCGTTGTATAAGTTTATTCCTACATTAATTGTATTGTCAAAAATATATTCGAGTTTAAAACCACCCATATAATAATAAAAATCTTCAACAGGAAGTGTGATTGGGCTTGTTGAAAGAATAACAGCTCTGTCAGACCTTAAGCTTGTTGTGCTTTTTACTGAGCTTACCTGATTAAAAGGATAGCTGAGTCTGTACTTTGCCTCGTTTGTTATAAATTTAACTGCTATAAAATTTTCGTAGTAATTAATAACTGATAATCTATGGTAAATGTATTGCTTGTCAAGCCGATTTTTTAAATCCTCGGCACTTAATAAATATTCAAAGCTATCGAAATTACCTGAAAATCTGAATCCTCCAGTTATTTTAAAGTCTTCAAACATATCAGTAATTCCAATTTTAGTTAATATGTTCATTCCAGGATTGAAATAATAAGCACCTGGAGAGTACATTTGGTAGCTATCATTAAGAAAACCAAAATCAATTTGAGTTACCATTTCATCTGTGTAAAATGATGTGCGGTAAATTTTTTGCTCCGGCCATTTTGCAGAATCAGCCTGTGCTATTATATCCAGACTATCTGTTTTGTAAATTATATGATATGGATTTTCTTTTTCTTTTTCAAAAATATAGTAATTTACATCAATAAATAAACTATCGGGATGAGGAATTAATTTATATAGAGCTAAGCTATCTCTGAATTCTATTTGTTTTTGTATTTGCAATAATTTATTTGCAATAACTTCTTCTTTTTTTATCAGTTCTTTTGTTTTTTCTTTTCTGTATAAAGTAGACTTAAAATCTTTAGATAAATCTTCAAATTTATCATCTTTGGTAAGATAGATTCTATCTCTTTCTTTATTATATAAAATCTCGGCAATTGATTTGTCTATTGGATTTAAAGAATAATAGTTGATGTTTCTGTTATAGTTAGAAATAGGGTACTTATTAGTATAATATCTAAAATGAGTAATTGTGTCAATATAACTAATTGTGCTATCGTATGATGCTAATATTCTGTTGTTTATACCATTTTCATCACTTAAATAAGTGAATGTGTTTTCTTTTATTCCTTCAGGTGAAAATTCATTAATATAAGGTGTATTTGTAACTCTTTTTAAAATATCTGATTTGTTTTTAAAATCATATATAAATAAATCGAATGTTTCAGATACGTTTGGTTTAATATCTTTATCAACAATTAATGTATCACTTATTCTATTAGATGAAAAAATAATTTTAGTTGAATTTTCAATAAATTTTGAGTTTTTTTTATCGCTAGCATCATTAGTAATTTGTTGACTTGAGCCGGAAGAAAGATTATAAACAAAAATGTCTGTTTGGCCTTTAAGAACGGCTGTAAAAATCATATCTATTCCTCTGTCTGAGTATGAAAAGTCTAAAATTTTATCAAAGTAAGGCAAGTATCTTTCAACAATTTCATCTTTTTCTAACATATAGAAATATATGGTTAATCTGCCTTTAACTTCAGCTATCATTGCCAAAATTTTTCCTGAAGGATGCCAAGCTAAAACAGGATATGAATAATCAGTAATTTGTTCAAGCCGATGTTCAAGGCGCATTAATTTTTTCTTTTTTCCTGTAAGCTGATTAATTAACCAAACTTTATGTCTTCCGTAGTAGTTACTTGTATATGCAATATATTTATTATCAGGACTTAATTTTATTTGTTGGTAAACTCTGTTTTTCTTTGATTTTACCGGAATATTTTCGTTTGCTGGTAAAGACGCAGTTTCAGAGTCTGATTCGTATCTTGTTTTATAAAAGTCTATCCATAAAGGTGTTAGGGATTTAATATTTGCACCTAAAACATATAAAAATCCGGCATCAATATTTTTGTTAATTCTGGTTAAGTATAAAATATTAGGAATTACGGCATCTCCATATGTTTCTGCAATGAAATACCAAATTGCATGACCTGCATATTTAGCTTTATCGCCGTTTAAATGGTTTATTTTTTTTAATCTTTTTTTATCTAAAGCATCTTTTGTTTGGTTGTCTAGTTCAAAGCTCCATTTTTCGGTAAGATATGAAACAAGACCGTTAAAATACCAATCAGGAATATTTAAAAGCGTAGATGTGCTTAGTTGTTGAACAAAATTTCCACCGTAAAGTAGCTCGTTTAACATCAGTTCAATTATTGCGGATCTTATTTGTTTTACAAATTTTTGATGATCGCCTTCATAGTAAATGAAAACTTTATTTTTTATGATTTTTTGAGAACCGCCAATATTTGTTAATTCATTTCCGGTTATTAATCCAATATTACTTTGTTTAAATTCAGATTGTTTATTGAAAATTAAAAATATGATTCGTCTTTGTAATTTTGTGCTAAAATAATCTTCTACGTTTTTTATTTCATCATTTATGGTTTTAGATGCATATTTTGATAATTTTTTACCATCAAGATAGAAATAAGTGTCAAATCTGTCAAATCTGTAATATTCCCAATAAAAATCGTTGTATTGCACTCTGTTTTTACCAAATCTTAATTGATGACCATTATAAAACTGGGCAGTTAGATTATTTGGGAAGAAAATTAAAATAATTATAAATATTAATATTATGCGTTTCAATTTTTAAAATTTTATTTTAAAATGTTTTTAATTAATTAATTGGTAATCTTGTTTAGATTTAAATCAAATCGAAAAAATAAAAGATTATTAAAATTCAATATAATTTAACGGATAAAAATAACTATAATTATTAGAAAATATAATACGTCTTTAAATTTATTAAAAAAAAATATAAAATCCGAAGTTATAATATATCTTCGGATTTTATATTTGGTAATTTAATTTTCGGATTATAATTTTTCAAGTTCAACAGTGAAATGCCTTAATACAGGAGCTTCATTTACAATTTTAACACCTTTTTTAATATCATTTCGTCTATCATAAACATTTTTTATTGTAGCCGCTACATATTGCATATGATTATTTGTGTATGTACGTCTTGGTATAGCAAGTCGAACAAGTTCAAGTTCAGGAAAACGATTTTCTCTTGAAATAGGATCTCTGTCTGCCATAATTGCGCCAATTTCAACTCCTCTTACTCCGCCTTCTATAAAAAGCTCAATAGCAAGTGTTTGAGCCGGAAATTCTTCTCTAGAAACATTTGGTAGAAATTTAAGTGCGTCAACGAAAATAGCGTGTCCACCAATTGGTTCTAATATTGGCACGCCATATTCTAATAATAAATTTCCTAAATATTCTACTTGTTTTATTCTGGTTTCAAGATAATCAAATTCTGTGGCTTCATCAAGTCCTTGAGCCAGAGCATTCATATCTCTACCTGACATTCCGCCATATGTAATAAATCCTTCGAACAATATATTAAAAACAGATGCTTCTTTAAAAAGTTTTTCATCTTTCATTGCAATAAAACCGCCCATATTTACAATTGCATCTTTTTTGCTCGACATTGTCATTGCATCAGCATATGAAAATATTTCTTTCACTATTTCTTTAATAGATTTATTTTCATAAGCTTTTTCACGTGTTTTGATAAAATATGCGTTTTCGGCAAATCTGGCTGAATCTATAACTAATTTAACTTTATATTTATCAGCAATTTGTTTTACTTCTTTAATATTTTGCATCGAAACTGGTTGTCCGCCTGATGTGTTATTTGTAATTGTAACTATTATAAATGGAATTTTTTCAACAGGATTATTTTCGAATACTTTTTTTAGTTTATTAATGTCAACATTTCCTTTAAAAGGATGATATTTTGTTGTATCATTTGCATCGTCAATTGTGCAATCAACAGCAGTTGCTTTTCTTATTTCGATATGTCCTTTTGTTGTGTCGAAATGAGAATTTCCGGGAACTAAATCACCTTCTTTTATAAGTACCGAAAATAACACGTTTTCGGCGGCTCTACCTTGGTGTGTTGGTAAAAAATGCTCAAATCCTAAAATGGTTTTTATCGCATTTTTCATTTTATAGTAGGATGAAGCACCAGCATAACTTTCATCGCCAAGCATCATTTCAGACCATTGATTGTGGCTCATAGCACCTGTGCCAGAGTCTGTTAATAAATCGATAAAAACATGTTTGCTTCTTATATTAAACAGGTTGTATTTCGCTTCTTTAATTATTTTAATTCTTTCTTCTATACTTGTTCTTTTAATGGGCTCAACCATTTTTATTTTGTAGCTTTCTGCAAACGGAAATTCCATAGTATTATATTTTAAAATTTATTGATTTGTATTGTAAGTGATTGATTAAAATGTGTTATAAGTATAATTACTTATCTGAAGGAATCTCTATCTTTAATATTAACATGTATATATTTAGTCATAGATTATGTAATATTTTAATCATTTTATGCAAATTTAGTTAATTAAATTATAAATATCTTTTTTTCTTTAATTGATTTTAATGAAATATTGATAATTAAGAATTCTAAAATTGATTATAACTAATTTTATTTATCATAATCCTGATTAAGAATATCATTAAAGCATGAAGTATTATAAAAATTTCCTAAAGTATAAATTGTATCTCCAAATTCTAAAATTATTTCTGAATCAGGATTTGGAATAATAATTTCTTGCTTTTTTATGGCCAATACAGTAATGCCCGTTTTGTTTTGTAAATCAAGTTCTTTAATGCTTTTATTAATGGCAATTGAATTTTTATGAACTATAAAGGTAGAGATTTCAAAATTTGGAATATAAACCTTTTTTTTATTAGGTTTATCGTCTTCAATTCTAAGAGTTTTATATCCATCTGAGCGGAATTGAGCAATTGTTTTTTCAATTTCTTCATGAGGAACCAAATAGTAACTAAGAGTTCTAGATAGCATCTCTAGTGATGTTTCAAATTCAATCGGTATAACATAATTGGCACCAATTTGATAAAGATATTCTAAATCTTCAATAAATTTTGTTCTTACTATAATATTAATATTCGGATTTAATGATTTTGCAACTCCTATAATGCTTGCATTTCCATATGTTTCATTAACAGATAGAAGCATATTTCTGGCATTTTTTATATTTGCATGCTCCAATACAGATTCGTATTGAGCATGTCCATAAATAGCATTAATACCAAGCGTTTGCAATTCTCTAACTCTGTCAGCATCTAAATCAATAATTACAAATGAAATATTTACTAATTTTAATGATTTCATTAATCCGTCAACTTGTATTTTATTGCCTACCAAAATTGTATGATTTGTAAAATTGTAAGTATGTGATTCGGGTAATTTTTTAAATCCTTTTCTTACAACTTTAGGCATCGGGATTTTTGCTAATAGATTTGTTATTTTTTCCGAAAAAATTATAAATATTGGAGTTACAGACATACTTAATATTGCAACCGCTAAAAAAAGTTGATAATAAAATCCGTCAATTAGCTTATTTTGTTGTCCTATTTGCACAAGTATAAATGAAAACTCACCAATTTGAGCCAAAATAAAACCCGAACGTAATGCTATTTTAAATGGATATCCTAACACAAAGCTGACAAATCCAACAATTGTTGATTTAACAATTATCAGTATAAAAGTAACAATCAGAATAATTAATATGTTTGATATAAAAAAGTTTAAATTCAGCAACATACCAATAGAAACAAAAAAGAAACCTGAGAAAATATCTCTAAAAGGAACTAGATTTCCAAATGCATGATGACTGTATTCAGATTCTGAAATTGCCAAACCTGCAAGAAATGCACCTAAAGCTAAAGATAAACCTAACATTGCTGATAGATTTGCTATTGAAAAACCAATAACAATAATTGTAATTAAAAACAACTCTTGACTTTTGCTTAAAGCAATTTGATGTAACAAATATGGTACTAGCCAGCGGGCAAAAGCGAAAGTAATTCCTACTAAAACTAAAGACTTAATTATCATTACAATAAGTTCGGATGTTATATTGTCCGATTTCCCAGATAAAAGAGGAACAAATAGCATCATAGGAACTATAATTAAATCCTGAAAAATGAGGATTCCTAAAGATATTTTTCCATGGTGTGTGTTAATTTGATCTTTTTCTTGTAACACTTTAAGAATTATTGCTGTGCTACTTAAAGCAACTAAAAAACCTATAAATACTGCTATATTATATGAAACTCCTATAATTGAAAGTAATCCAAAAACAGAAAAAATTGTAATAAATATTTGTAAAGTACCTCCAATTAGAACTATACTTTTAATTCTAATTAGTTTTGAAAATGAAAATTCAATACCGATAGTAAATAATAAAAGTATGACACCTATTTCTGCTAATATGTCTGTACTCTCCTTGTCTGTTATTAAACCAAGCCCATACGGACCGGCTATTATTCCTGTTATTAGGAATCCAATAACTGATGGTAGCTTAAATTTATTAAATAAGAAAATAACAACACTTGCAAGACCAAAAATTATTACTAGATCTTTAATTATTTCTATTTCATGCATTTTAAACAGTTTATTTATATTAAGATTTCTTCAAATTCAAAGTTAAAATTATTTTTTCAATCAGAAATTGTATTAAAACAATATAATCTTTTTCTAATTTATAAAAATCTAGACAACAATAATTTATGTTAAAAAGTATTGTGTTTTATTTAATTTATTGCATTTTAAGAGTAATACATATACATATTTGAGATATTATTATGCGAAAATATATATGCAAAATTTCTTTCTTTTAGGAATTATTATAATTTTGATGCCTAAAATAATAAAGTAAAATAAAACAAATGAAATTTGGAATTGTTGAGGTGTTAACTCTTTTAGGTTCGTTAGGAAGCTTCTTTTCGGGATGAAACTGATGAGTGAATCATTACAAAAAGTTGCCGGTGAAAGGATGAGAAGCATTTTAGCTGCCATGACATCTAACAGAGTAAAAGGTATATTTACTGGCTTCTTGATTACAGCTGTTATTCAATCATCATCAGCAACAACGGTAATGGTTATTAGTTTTGTAAATGCTGGCTTGTTATCACTTGCAGAGTCTGTTGGTGTTATTATGGGTGCAAATATTGGAACAACAGTTACAGCATGGTTAATTTCAATACTTGGCTTTAAAGTAAAAATGAGCGCAATTGCAATTCCATTAATTGGATTAGGTTTTCCACTTTTATTTTCGACAAATGCAAAAAGAAAATCTATAGGTGAATTAATTATAGGGTTTTCATTACTTTTTATTGGCCTGCAATATCTGAAAGAATCAGTGCCTGATATAAAAAGCAATCCTGAGATTTTTAATTTTTTGGGCGAATATATTAATATGGGATATTTATCTTTATTAATATTTTTATTTGTTGGTACTTTATTAACAATTGTAATACAGTCTTCAAGTGCTACAATGGCTCTTACTTTAGTTCTGTGCTTTAATGGATTAATTCCTTTTGAAATGGCAGCGGCTATGGTTTTAGGTGAAAATATCGGAACAACTATAACTGCAAACCTTGCAGCATTAGTGGCTAATGTATCTGCAAAAAGGGCGGCAAGAGCTCATTTGTTGTTTAACACTTTTGGTGTAATTTGGATTTTGATTTTATTTCATCCATTTATTAATATAATTAATTGGTTGGTTATTGAAATGGGAGCAGAATCACCGCTTACAAATCCGAGCTCTATTCCAATAGCCTTATCGCTTTTTCATACAATTTTTAATGTTGCAAATGTTTTGATTTTGGCATGGTTTGCACCGGTTATTGTAAAGATTGTAGAAAAAATTGTTCCGGATAAAAATACTGATGAAGAGTTTAGACTGAAATATATAAATGTAGGTACTTTTTCTACTTCTGAGCTTTCAATATTACAGGCTCAAGAAGAAATCAGAGTTTATGGCGAACGAATAATTAATATGTTTGAGTTTGTTAAAAAATTATTTGAAACTGAAAAAGATAAAAAATTTGAAAAATGATATAAAAAGATTGAAAAATATGAAGATATAAGTGATAGGATGGAAGTTGAAATAGCTAATTATTTAACTAAAGTTTCTGAATCTGAATTAAGTGTTATTAGCTCAAGGCGTATTAGAGCTATGTTTGAATTAATAGATGATATAGAAAGTATTGCTGATTCTTGTTTTAATTTAGCTAAAATCCTATATAGGAAAAGGCATGGAAATATAGAGTTTACAGAAGAGATTATTCAAAATATGATTACTATGTTTGCTCTTGTTGATGAAGCTTTAGCTGAAATGCAAAGAAATTTGACTGTTGAATACAATGATATAAATTCTACTAAAGCAATTGAAATGGAGGAGAAAATTAATAATTACAGAAATCAATTGCGTGAAGAACACTTACTTAACGTAAAAGATGGAGTTTACAATTATAAAACAGGCGTTATTTACAACGAGCTTTTTTCTACGGCTGAGAAATTAGCAGATTATATTATTAATGTTACCGAGTCTATTCAAGAAGCCAAAAAGTAAAATCTTTAAGCAAAGAAAGTAAAGCTAAAATTCTGAATTTTAAAGCGTTGTATTCTTTGTTTTTTTTATATTTTAAAACCATTTTTTCTGTTTAAAATAAACTAACATTCCAGCGAGTACAGAAAGCATTATAATCCAAACACTAAAATATCCCCATTTCCACGATAATTCCGGCATATTTTTAAAATTCATACCATAAACTCCTGCTATAAAAGTTAGTGGGATAAAAATTGTTGCTACTACTGTTAATGTTTTCATTACCTGATTCATACGATGACCTTGCAAAGAGAAAAATAAATTTATACTACTTTCTAGTCGTAAATCTATTTTATCGCAATTATCAATAAGCATTAGACATAAATCTTTAAGTTCTAGAAAATATTTAATGTTCTCTATATCTATAGGTTCGAATTTTTCAATTTCAATTTTTACAACAAATTCTTTAATTGGAATTATAGTTTTTTTTATTAAATGTATTTCTCTTCTATACAATTCTATTGCTTTTAAAAGAGTGGGAGATGGGTCTGAATTCAAATCTGAAATTTCAAAGTTTTCAATATTCTTTTCAATATTATCTATTGACATAAAATAATTATCCAAAATAGATTCTAATAATAAAAATAATAAGTAATCTGTTGTTCTTTCTCTTAAAATTCCTACTTTATTTTTAATCCTTTCTCTAACATGATCAAAATAATCCGCTTTTCTTTCTTGAAAAGAAACCAAAAAATTTTTTCCTAATATAAAGCTTAATTGTTCTGATTCAATTTCTTGATTATCAGATGTTAACATCGATTTTATAGAAAAAAAGCAATAGTTTTCATATTCCTGAAATTTTGGTCTTTGATTTACATCAAGAATATCCTGAATTACCAAATTATGTATTTTCAATTTATTACAGATTTCAGATATAATTTCAGTATCGTGAATTCCATGAATATTAAGCCAATGTTGAGCAGATAAATCATTAAATCCTTTAAATTCTTTTTCCGAAAATTTTGACTTTTCTGTATATGTGTCTTTATTGTATGTGAATAATTGAATACTTATTTCTTTTTCATAAATATTTCCTGTAAAAACCGGATTATTTGGATAAACTGTTTTTCTGTTAATTGTTTTTTTTGCCATAATTTAATTTTTTTTTATAAACTATTGTTCGATAAGGGAATGGAATTTCAATTCCTTCATTTTCAAATTTTTCTTTAACAGATTTTAGTAAATCGCATTTTAAATTATAGGCATTATCATTACTTTCTGTCCACACAAATGCCTTTAAATCAACAGAATATTCGGAAAGAGCAATTAATCTTACATCAACAATTGGTTTATCATCTTTTTTATCTTCTTCATTTCTGTTGTCTATTGTAAATGAGTGATTTATAGCTTCTTGGCGAATTATTTCAATTGCTTTATCAATATCCGAATCATAACTTATCGAAAACTCTATATGTTTTCTTATTTTTTCATCCTGAATATTACTGTTTGTGATAGTTTCTTCGCTTATAATGCTGTTTGGTATAATTATTCGTCTGTTTTCATAATCTTTAATAATTGTGTGTCTTAAAGTTATTTCTTCTACAACTCCTTTTTTTTCGTTGCTTATTTCTATTATGTCTGATATTTTAAATGGTTTGAATATCAGTATAAATATTCCGCTAATAATATTGGCAAAAGCTTTTTGCGATGCAAAACCAACAACTACTGCAACAATTCCTGCTCCGGCAAATAATGCAGCTCCTAATGATTTTAAATATGGTATTTTTAAAAAAATAAAGATTATTGCTGCTGTATAAATTATAAACCCGACAGAGTTTTTTAGAAAAGAAAAATTTGTTGGATCTGTTTTTAATTTTTCAGAATATTTTGACACAAATAAGCCTATTAGTTTTCTTAAAATAGTTGCAATAGTTACTGCAATTGCAATTGTTATTGATATTAGTAAAATATAATTAATTGTTTCTTTATTCATTTATTATAAGTTTTTGATTATTAGCTAATTATCTGTTTTTTTTGAGATGTGTGGGATTATTCTCTTTTTAAAATATTTTCATATATTTCGTAATTTTCAACATCAAAAATTGCAAATATTATTTTTTCTAAGCTATCATTATATTTGATAAAATCTTTTACTTCATTAATTGCTATTTCAGCTGCTTTCTCTTTAGGAAATTTATATACTCCTGTGCTGATATTCGGAAATGCAATGCTTTTTATGTTATTATCAACAGCTAATTTTAAACTTGTAGAATAACAAGATTTTAACAATTCTTCTTCATTTCTGTTTCCGCCTCGCCAAACCGGACCAACAGTATGAATTACAAATTTTGAAGGCAGTTTATATGCAGATGTTATTTTAGAACTTCCTGTTTTACAGCCATTTAAAGTTTTGCATTCATTTAAAAGTTCTATTCCTGCAGCTCTGTGTATTGCGCCATCAACACCTCCGCCGCCTAATAATGTCGAATTTGCAGCATTTACAATAGCATCTACTTCTAATTTTGTAATATCGCCTCTAAATAATTTAATTACAGTCATTTATGTCAATTTATAATTGCAATAAAAATTTTAATCATTAAAAAAAACATCTAAATACACTGGTAAATGATCGCTAAAACCACCAATATACCTAAAACCAATATATGTTCTGTAAGGTTTTTTGCCAGAATAAGCTTCATCTTCAACCAATAAAAAGTCAGCATCAAAAATATGAACATTTTCTTTTGAAGTAAATGTTTTGTTTTTTGTATTTAAAAGAGAACCGGAAACAATAATCTGATCTAAAACTCCCCATTTACCTTCGTGTTTGTGAGTTCCTAAATTGCTGGCTTCTTGTAAATATGCACTTAAATTATATAGCTTATCTGGCTGAATATCAGAATATTCTCTGTTAGCTTTTAAAACTTCTGTAAGGCTTTTATTATATGGATAATCATTAAAATCACCCATTATTACAATACTTGCATTTTTATCAGTAATAAAAATTGAATCTGTCGTATTTTTTAATACAGAAGCTACAAACATCCTTCTTTCTTCAGACTGCATTTGCCCGCCCCACCTCGAAGGCCAATGATTTACAAAAACATGAAGTGTATCTTTTGTTTTTGTTGTTCCTTTAACGTATAAAATATCACGAGTTGTGCTTTCTGGTGAAAATGGAAAATTTATTTCAATTGCTTTGTAAAAAATTACTTTAAATAAGTTTTCCTTATAAATTAAAGCAACATCAATTCCTCTAAAATCAGGCGATTCTTTATGAATAATTTTATAATTCAGATTTTTTAAGGACGAATAATTAACTAAGCTGTTTAAAGCATATCTATTTTCAATTTCGCATAAACCAATAATGGCAGGCGGATTCCATTTTCCAATTGCAGCAATAACTTTTGATATTTGATTTACTTTTGCATAATATTTTTTTGATGTCCAAAATTTGTCATTTGTAGGTAAAAATTCGTCATCATTTTTTATGCTGTCGTTTTTTGTATCAAATAAATTTTCAACATTATAAAACATAATTCTAATGTACGAATCACTTATAATTTTTGTTGTGATTTCTTCTTGGGCATTAATTATATTAAAATTAAATAGTAGTAATATTATTATTAAAATTTTCATTTGTTTAGAAATATTTATATTTGAAACCCAAAGTTAAAAGAATATTTATTTTTTTTGTGAAAAGTAAAATTATAAATTTAATATCTTATTTGATAAACAGACAATTCATATTTTTTTTATTTTAAAGCAAATTATATATTTGTAATAAATATTATTGAATAAATTAATTTTTTGAAATAAAGAAACCTATTGTGGAACTATAATTATATTGTATTTCCTCAAAAAAAGGTTAACCAAATTTAAAATTTTTAACATAAACTTGTAAAGATGAATAAACTTAAATTATTATCATTAGCTAAAACTATGCTATTAGCAACTGCTTTTTCTATTTTAATTGTTAGTTGCGGAAACAATGAAACCGAAAATCAGGATGAAACAGTTCAAGATACCGTTGCTATGGTAACTGAACAAGCAAAAAAATTAATTTATCCATTACCAACTCCGCTTGAAGTTACAAAAATGCTTATTAAAGCTGGTGCAAGTTATATTTTAGATATTTCAAACAGCACTGAAAATGCTGATAAATATTTTACTGAAGCGGGAAAAGCTTTAAATCTAGGCGTTTACGGAGCCGATTTAAGCTATGCAAGTACTTATAACAAAACTCAGGAAACTACTAATTATTTTGTTTGTACCAAAAAGTTACTTGATGGGCTTAATGTTCAAACTCCATTTAATGAAGAATTAGCTGAAAAAATTGAAAAAAATATTGATAATGCTGAAGTTTTACACGAAATATTAACAACTTCATTTCATGATACTTTTGAGTTTTTAAATGAGAATGGTAAAGGCGCTGTTTCTGTAATGATTTTATCTGGTGGTTGGATTGAAAGCTTGTACTTATCTACAGAATTAGCAACTCTTACTGATAATAATAAAGAAATTATTGCAGGAATTGCACAACAAAAAAGTGCTTTGAAAACTCTTGTTTCTCTTTTAAAAACATACGAAAGTAGTGAAAACGTAAGCGGTATTTTATCAGATTTAAAAGATATTGAAATGATATTTTCTGAAGTTAATGAAATTGATGGAAAACTCCAATTAACTGAAGAGCAGTTTAATAATATCAGCTCAGAAATAAAATCATTAAGAAAAAAAGTTGTGGAAACACACTAATTATACTTGGAAAATATTTATTAAAAGAGTGTAAATACAGTTTGCACTCTTTTTTTTGTTTAAAACTATTTTAAGATTAATTATATTAATTTTTGTATTCAATTAAATATTTATTTAATAATAATTTAATATTTATTAAATTGCAGATTATTATTTTAAAAAATCAAAAATGAACGAATCTATACTAAGGGCTTTAATGAAATTATTTGCGATTGTCGCAAATGTAGATAAAGATAATGTTTCACAAAATGCAAGGAGAATAGTTGAATCTTATCTTGGTCTGCAATTAAATGCAAGTTTAGTACAAGAATATCTGTTAATGTTTGATGAGTTTTTAGTAAAACTTCATAAAAATATAGGCAAAGGAGATAAAAGAGAAAGAGTTAGAACTTCTCTAAATTCTGTAAAAGTTCTAGTTATTTGTCATGAGATTAACGAACAATTACAACAGGTAGAAAAATTAATCGTATTAATTCGTTTATTAGAATTTATTCATGAAGATTATACAATTACAGATAAAGAACTTGATTTTGTTAAAACTGTTGCTGAAACTTTTAATGTTTCTGAAGATGAATACCTTGATGCTAAGGCTTTTATAATTGAAGATAATGATAAAATTAAAATCCAGAAAAAATTACTTAAAATTAACAGCAAGGAAACAAAGAACAATAAAATTTTAAATAAAAAATCACAAAATAATGATGATGCTAATGTTTATAAGCATTTTTATGATAAAAATATCACAGGAGAAATATCGATTCTTCATTTTGCTTCTACAAATACATTTATTTTAAAATATATTGGTGAAGAAGCAATATATTTAAATTCTCAAAATATTATTCCCGGTAGAGCTTATGTATTTGAAACTGGATCTTTAATAAAAGGCCCTAGAATTAGCCCAATTTATTACAGTGATGTTGCAAATGAGTATATTCAAGAATCTACTCATTCAAAAATTGTTTTTTCAGCTACTGATATAGAATTTAAATTTAAAAATAGTGATAACGGAATACATAAATTTAGCTTTTCTGAAGAATCTGGCCATTTAATTGGAATTATGGGCGGAAGTGGTGTTGGAAAATCAACACTTCTAAGCGTACTTAATGGAAGTTTACCTTTAAACTCTGGAAAAATAACAATAAATGGATATGATATTTACGAAGATAAAGAAAAAATCGAAGGAGTTATTGGCTTTGTGCCTCAGGATGATTTGTTGATAGAGGAGCTTACTGTTTATCAGAATTTATATTATAATGCTAAATTATGTTTTAGTAATTCAAGCGAAGAGGAAATAGAAGAATTAATTAAAAATATTTTATTAAACCTTGATTTAGAGGAAACTAAAGAACTTAAAGTTGGTGATCCTTTAAATAAATTTATTAGTGGCGGACAAAGAAAAAGGCTGAATATTGCTTTAGAATTAATTCGAGAACCATCAATTTTAATTGTTGATGAGCCAACATCAGGATTATCTTCTCAGGATTCTGAAACTGTAATGACCTTGCTTAAAGAACAAACAATAAAAGGGAAACTGGTAATTGTTAATATACATCAGCCATCATCAGATATTTATAAATTGTTTGATCGATTATTAGTTTTAGATAAAGGCGGATATCCGGTATATTTGGGTAATCCGATAGATGCTGTTGTTTATTTTAAAACAGCAAGTAATCATGTAAATGCTTCCGAAAGTGAATGTGGAGTTTGTGGTAATGTTAATCCTGAGCAATCTTTACAAATTTTAGAAGCAAAAATGGTTAATGAATACGGTAAATACACGCGTACACGAAAAGTTAGCCCAAAAGAATGGTATAACAGATATTTAGAAAAAATTGATTCTAAATTAGAAATACCCGAAAGTGAAGAAAAAATTCCAATTCCTCAAAATGCATTTAAAATTCCAAATAAATTTAAGCAATTCAAAATTTTCAGCATTAGAAATATTCTTTCTAAACTCACAAATAAACAATATTTATTAATCAATTTTTTAGAAGCGCCCTTATTAGCTTTAATTTTGGCATATTTTACAAAATACATTAGCGGCACAGTTGATAATCCAAACCTTTATTTATTCAGCGAAAATGAAAATATTCCTGCATATCTGTTTATGGCTGTGGTTGTTGCATTATTTATTGGTTTAACTGTTAGTGCCGAAGAAATTATTAAAGACAGACGGATTTTAAAACGCGAATCATTTCTAAATTTAAGTTGGCTTAGTTATTTAAATTCAAAAATTGTTGTTTTGTTTATTCTATCTGCCATTCAAAGTATTTCTTTTATTTTGGTTGGTAATTTTGTTCTAGGAATTAATGGAATGACATATTATTTTTTCATAATTCTGTTTTCTACAATGGCAGCAGCAAATTTAGTAGGCCTAAATATTTCGTCTGCACTTAATTCTGTTGTAACTATCTATATTACAATACCTTTCATAATTGTGCCTCAATTGCTTTTTAGTGGAGTAATGGTTAATTTTAATAAATTGCATAAAGATTTTGCTTCTGTTGAATATGTTCCTGTAATTGGCGATTTAATGCTTTCGCGATGGGCGTACGAAGCAATTGCTGTTACTCAGTTTGAGTATAACAATTATGAAAAACACTTTTTCAATATCGAAAAAGAATTAAGTAAATCATCCTTCAAATCAATGTTTTTATTGCCTGAATTGCAATCAAGAATTGATAGAAGTTTTAGAAATACTAAAGAAAATGGAGATAAAGAGAAATTAAAAGATGATTTACAACTTTTAAGAAATGAATTTAAAACATTGGCAAAATCATATCCTAAAATAAAATTTGAATTTAGTGATAATTTGACAACTGAAAAATACGATAAAAAGACATCTCAACAAGCAACTTCATATATAGAAGAATTGAAAAGCTATTTAAAACAAAGGCAATACTTTGCTAATTTAAAATTTGATAAAATATTTAATTCAATAGCTGATAAACTTGGTGGAACCGATGCAGTAATTCAACTTAAAGATGAAAATTATAACAAAAGATTAGCCGAATTTGTATTGAATAAAAGCGAAGTGAAAAAAATAGTGGAAATTAAAAAGCACAAGTTAATTCAATTAAAAGACCCAATTTTTAAAGATGCTGAAACAAATTACGGTAGAGCACATTTTTATGCATCTAAAAAATTTATTTTTGGACAGGAAATAGACACAATTTGGTTTAATACTGCAATAATTTGGTTGAGTATTATTTTTATGTATATATTGCTGATATTTAATGGATTAAAGAAATTTGTAGATTTTGTTTCCAGTATCAAAATTTTTGGAAATAAAGAAAGTTAATTTTAAATATTTTCTTTTTACTTTTATTTTTGGAAAATATTATATAATCTTCTTTTCAAAAAAAAACATGTTTGATTCTATTAATTAAACTATTACAACTTATTTATTTGATTTATTATTTCCCTGATAAAAATTTACAACATATTTATATTTTATGATTGAATTTATTTTAAACGATAAGATAATAAAAACTGAAAAACACAACGCAATGGTTTTGCTTGATTTCATCAGAAATGAGCAAAACCTAAAAGGCACAAAATCCGGCTGTAAAGAAGGCGATTGTGGCGCATGCACTGTTTTAGAAGGCACTTATAAAAATGGCGAAATGGTTTATAAAACTATTGTTTCTTGCCTAACGCCTTTAGCAAATGCCGAAGGAAAACATATTGTTACAATCGAAGGTTTAAATCAAAACGAATTAACTCCAATTCAAAAAGCTTTTGTAGATCAAGCTGCAACTCAATGCGGATTTTGTACGCCAGGTTTTATAGTTTCTTTCAGTAATTTTGCATTATCTGATATAAAACCAATAAAATCTGAAGCTATAAATTCTGTTGCCGGAAATATTTGCAGATGCACAGGTTATAAATCTATTGAAAAAGCAGCCGAAGATATTAGTAATAATCTAAAAACCAGAGATTTAAACAACAAAATCGATTGGCTTATCCAAAATAAATATGTACCTGAATATTTTAAAAATATTCCAGAAAAAATCAAAAATTTAAAAATTTATGATTCCAATATTGAAAATAAAAGTATAATTGCTGGAGGAACAGATCTTTACGTTCAAAAACCCGAAAAAATGCTGGAAAGTGAACATACTTTCATCTCAAAACAAAGCAATTTTAAAACTATTGAACAATTTGGAAATATTTGTGAAATAGGAGCCGCTGTTACAATTAGCGAACTTGAAGAATCTAACATTCTAAACAAAATTTTTCCTGATTTAAAAGATTATATTAAACTAATATCGTCTTTACAAATAAGAAATATGGCAACTTTGGCAGGAAACTTTGTAAATGCTTCACCAATAGGCGATTTAACAATTTTCTTTTTAGCTTTAAATTCTAAATTACATATTGTTTCTGATAAAAATATTAAAAGAGAAATTTACCTTAAAGATTTTTTTGAAGATTATAAAAAAGTTGATTTAAATAATGGTGAAATAATTGAAAAATTAAGTTTTGAAATACCTTCCGAAAATCATCTTTTCAATTTCGAAAAAATAAGTAAAAGAACTCATTTAGATATCGCAAGCGTTAATTCTGCTATTTCTCTAAGTGTTGATAATGAGGCGATTACCAAAGTTTATTTGTCGGCAGGCGGTTTAGCTGCAATTCCAAAATATTTTGAAAAAACATGCGAATTTTTAAAAGATAAAAAAATATCATCCCAAAATATTAAAAATGCTGCAAAAATAGCTGTTGATGAGGTAAGTCCGATTAGTGATATTAGAGGAAGTAAAGAATATAAATTATTGTTATTCAGACAGTTAATATACGCGCACTTTATCAAATTATTTCCTGAAAAAATATCTATTAATAAATTATCTGAAATTGATTAGTTTTTAAATAATATACAAATGAAATAACCACAACAACTTTTTTTATCAATCATTTGATGATTATTTTATTAGCGTCTTTGCGTGAGAAAAAATGTCGTAAAATTATATATCAATTAAGAATAAAAATAAAACCAAATGAAAAATATTGATTCCAAAGGACATGTAAAAGGCGAATCTATTTATATCGACGATATAAGCACGCAAACAGGCACTTTATTCGGTTATGTATTCGATTCGCCAATTGCAAAAGGAATTATTAAAAATCTGGATTATGCTGATGCAGAGCAACTTGAAGGTGTTGTTCATATTTTTACGCATAAAGATATTCCAGGCGACAACCAGATTGGAGCAATTATTAGAGACGAACCATTATTGGCCGAAAATGAACTTCACTATATTGGCCAGCCAATTGCTTTTATTGTTGCCGAAACAGAAAGTATTGCAAAAGCGGCTAAAAAGCTTATAAAATTAGAATTTGATGAAAAACCCGCAATAACCGATGTTGTTGAAGCAAAAGAAAAAAAGCATTTTATTATTCCACCACGAACTTTCAAGCTTGGCGATGTTGAAACTGCTTTTAAAAAATGCGATTATGTTTTTGAAGGCGAAGCTTCTTCCGGCGGACAAGAGCATCTTTATCTCGAAACTCAGGCTGCTTACTCCACTCCTGCTGAAAATGATTGTATTAAAATATCATCTTCAACTCAAGGTCCAGCATCTGTTCAAAAAGCTGTTGCTGAAATACTTAAATTGCCAATGCATAAAATTGAAGTTGATGTAATAAGGCTTGGAGGTGCTTTTGGCGGAAAAGAAGATCAGGCAACTGCTTGGGCTGCAATGTGTGCTTTGGCTACATATCACTTAAAAAAGGCTGTTAAAATTTCATTGCACAGATTAGATGATATTAGAATGACTGGGAAAAGGCATCCGTACAAATCATTTTTTAAAATTGGATTATCTAAAGATTTGAAAATAATTGCCTACGAAGTTGATTTTTTACAAAATGCCGGAGCAGCTGCCGATTTGTCACCTGCTATTTTGGAACGTACTCTTTTTCATACAACTAACAGTTATTTTGTGCCAAATGTTCGTTCAACTGCATATAGTTGTAAAACAAATTTGCCTCCTAATACCGCTTTTCGTGGATTTGGTGGTCCGCAAGCTATGTTTGTTATTGAATCAGCAATTGCAAAAGCTGCTTATGAATTAAATGTTGATATTTCTGATATTCAAAAAAATAATTTAATTGTCGATAATAATGAATTTTTATATGGGCAAATAGCTCAAAATTCACTTGCTTTAAAATCATGGCAATGTGTTGAAAATCAGTTCAATATAAATGATAATTTTAAAAAAGTTGATGATTTTAATTCAAAAAATATCAACCATAAAAAAGGCATTTCTTTTATGCCTATTTGTTTTGGTATTTCGTTTACAAATACTCCAATGAATCATGCAAATGCTCTTGTTCATATTTATCAGGATGGAAGCATTGGAGTTAGTACAGGAGCAATTGAAATGGGACAAGGCGTAAATACAAAAATGCTTCAAGTTGCTGCAAATGTTTTTAGTATTGATAAAAATAAAGTAAAGCTCGAAACTACAAATACAACTCGAGTTGCAAATTCATCGCCAACTGCTGCAAGTTCAACAGCCGATTTAAATGGAAAAGCTTTACTTAAAGCTTGTAATAAATTGCTAATCAGGCTAAAACAAACTGCTTCCGAAATTTTAAATACAGATTTTGAAAAAATTAATCTTAAAAATGAATTTGCTTATATTGATAGTAAAAAATCAAATTTAGGCTGGAATGAATTAGTTAAATCTGCTTTTTTAAAAAGAGTTAATTTAAGCGAAAGTGCATATTATGCTACTCCTAAAATCCATTTTGATAAATCAAAGGAAAAAGGACATCCTTTTGCATATCATGTTTATGGAACAGCAATTACAACCGTTACAATTGATTGTATAAGAGGTATTTATGATATCGATAGTGTTAAAATTATACACGATTTTGGGAAAAGCATGAATGAAATTTTAGATAAAGGACAAGTTGAAGGCGCTGTTGTTCAAGGAATTGGATGGATAACTATGGAAGAGTTGAAATATGATGAAAAAGGCAGAAATCTTTCAAATGCTTTATCTTCTTATAAAATTCCTGATATTTATTCTGTGCCTAAAGTTATTGATATTAAGCCTGTTGAAACAGAAGGCGAAGATATGGCAATTTTTAAATCAAAAGCAGTTGGCGAACCGCCATTTATGTATGGAATAGGGACTTACTTCGCAATTCAAAAAGCTGTAAAGGCTTTTAATCCAAATTATAAAGCAAATTTTGATGCACCTTTTACGCCTGAAAAAGTTTTATTAGGACTTTATAATAAATAGGATTAGAAATTTAGAAATTATTAAAAAATTAAAAATATATTAAATAATGAATATTTGGAATTTTGTATTGAATAAACTTGCTGATAATAAGGATGTTATGTTTTTAGCTATTGTCGAAAGTAATGGCAGTAGTCCGGGCAGACAAGGTTTTAAAATGGCTGTAAGTTCTGATAATCAACTTTTTGGCTCAATTGGCGGCGGTGTTATGGAGTTTGAAATGGTTGAGTTATCAAAAAAACTTTTAAAATCTGAAAATTTCAAGCCATTTTTAAAACATCAAATACATAAAGACGATGCTGAAGAAAAAAGCTCGGGAATGATTTGCTCCGGAAATCAGTATATTGCATTTTATCCATTAAATATCAAACACTTAAGTATTTTTGAGGAAATTGCAAATAATTTAAAATCAGGAAATAAAACTGTTTTAACAATATCAAATGATAGTTTTAAAATTGAAAAAAATGAACTGTCTGATTTTAAGTTTTACGATGAAATTTTTGATGAGCAAAATTGGATTTATAAAGAACAAATTGCATACGAAAATATTGTTTACATAATAGGAGCGGGACACGTTGGTTTAGCATTATCTGAAACAATGAAACAGCTTGATTTTCAGGTAATTGCAATAGATAACAGAGAAAATTTAAATACTTATGAATCAAATACTTATGCTGATATAAAAGCAATTATCAATTATAATGATATTAATGAATATGTAAAACAGGGCGATAATATTTATGTGGTTATTATGACTTTTAGTCATGCATTTGATAAGTTGATTTTAGGCAAATTGGTTAATAATAAATATGCATATTTAGGTTTGATGGGAAGTACAAAAAAAATTGAAACTATTAAGCAAAAGCTTATACAAGAGGGAGTTACATCAGATAAATTAAATGAGGTGTATGCACCAATAGGAATCAAAATAAGCAGTAAAACTCCGGCAGAAATAGCAATAAGCATAGCAGCAGAAATTATAAAAATTAAAAATTCTGACAAATAAATTGGTAGAATTAAATCAATGTTTATCCTTTTTTAGCTTTAAGTCCCATTTTTTGGCCTTCTTCTAGCATAAATTGGAAAGCTTCGTCGAAATTGTTTTTAATTTTACCTTCAAGTATTGCTTCTTTTATTTTGTTTTTTATATCGCCAATTTGTTTCGATGGGTTTAAATTAAACGTTTCTATAATTAATTCACCAGATATAGGAGGTTGAAAATTTCGAACTGTATCCTTTTCTTCAACTTCTTTAATTTTTTGTCTAACTAGCTTAAAATTAGCAAGATACTTCTTTGTTTTTTTCTCATTTTTAGATGTAATATCAGCTTCGCAAAGTGTCATTAAATTATCTATATCATCGCCAGCTTCAAAAAGCAAACGCCTTATTGCAGAATCTGTAACAATTTCTTGAGATAGAACAATTGGTCGTAAATGAAGAAGTACTAATTTTTGTACTAATTTCATTTTTTTGTTCAAGGGCAATTTCATTTTTCTGAAAATCTGAGGAACTCTTTTAGCTCCAACACTATCATGCCCATGAAAAGTCCATCCTTGTTCTGTAAATCTTTTCGTTTCTGGTTTTGCAATATCATGTAATAAAGCTGCCCATCTTAACCATAAATCGTTGGTAGCCAGTGCTATATTGTCTAAAACTTTGATTGTGTGCAAAAAATTATCTTTGTGGCTTTT
>JAFGWC010000084.1 GCA_016937695.1 Bacteroidales bacterium | reverse complement strand
TTCAGTAATGTTCAAATATCCATAATCATCAGTTAGCTCTTCGCCAGGATAAATATCTCTAATTGCAATTTCAAAATTATATGCTGTTAAAATACAATTATTTTTAAAACTATGATTTTTAAACTTTTCATTATCCCAACAAAGTATATATTCTCCCTTATTATTTCTAAAAGAATATTTGTCCAAATATTCTATATATATATCGCCTAAATTAGATATTTCGCTCTCAGTTATTACCCGATCAAGCTTATCTTGAACCCAAACAATTGTTCCTTCTCTAATTATTTCTTTAGCGAATATACCGTATCCTATCTCTCTATTAATTAATTTTAATTCAGTATCAGGATGTATCATTAAAAGTTATTATAAATTAATACACTAAGTAAATTACTTTTAAATTATTTTTTATGCCATTTTTCAAGCATAATATGTTGTATTTCAGTAATTTGCAACCCAATAAGGATTTTTTACTTTTTTCTATTTTTCAAATCATAGGCTATGAATATTAATTACTATTGGGGTCAAATTTAAAATATATTTTAAATTTTAAAATAATAATCCAAAAAAAATATAAAATTATTTTAAAATTTTATTTATTTCTAATAATCTATCAATAAATTCTCTACTATTTGCTAGCCTTGGAACCTTATTTTGGCCACCTAAACGTCCTCTTTCTTTAAGCCAATTATAAAAAAGGCCTTCTTTTGCAATTACTATCTCCGGTGGCGACAAAGAAATATTTTTATACCTTTTTGCTTCATAGTCAGAGTTTACAGATTTTAATGTTGTATCCAAAATTTCGATAAAATGTTCTAAATTATCGGGCATTTTCGAAAACTCAAACAGCCATTGATGTCCACCATTTCTTAAATTTGTCATATAAATTGGTGCTGCTGTATATTCTTTAATTTTCGCACCTGTTCTTTCACAGGCTTTTTTAAGAGCTATTTCAGCATTGTCAATTATTAATTCTTCACCAAATGCGTTTATAAAATGTTTTGTTCTGCCTGTTATTTTTATTCTAAAAGGATATTTTGATGTAAATTTAATAGTATCGCCAATAACATATCGCCATAAACCGCCATTTGTGGAAATTACTAATGCGTAATTTTTATCAATTTCAACTTGATCCAGGCTTAAAGTGTCAGGTTTTTCTTCATAAAAATGTTCCATTGGAATAAATTCATAAAAAACACCATAATCTAGCATAAGCAGCATTCCATCAGAGTTTGGATAATCCTGAATTGCAAAAAATCCTTCTGAAGCATTGTAAGTTTCAAGGTAATTCATTGTGTCCGAAACAATTAGCTCTTTATATTGCTCTCTGTAAGGATTAAAACTAACTCCGCCATGAACAAAAAGTTCTAAATTTGGCCACACATCTATTAAATTAGTTTTTCCTGTAATTTCTAAAATTCTTTTAATCAAAACCAATGTCCATGATGGAACTCCTGAAATATTTGTAACATTCTCATTACTTGTTGATTGAGCCATCATCTCAATCTTTTTTTCCCATTCTTCCATTAACGCAATTTTTTTATCGGGAACTTGTAATAAACGAACCCAAAATGGCAAATTTTCTATTAAAACAGCTGATAAATCGCCATAATACATGTCGTTTTGATATCTGTTAATTTGTTGACTTCCGCCTATTGCCAATGCTTTTCCTGTAAAAACACTATGCCCTGGAAAATTACTTGTATAAAGCACAATTATATCTCGTCCACCTCTAAAATGGCAATCTTCAAGCGATTCTTCGCTAACAGGAATAAATTTACTTTTATCAGCTGTTGTGCCAGATGATTTTGCAAACCATTTTATTTCAGTTGGCCAAATTACATTTTGCTTACCTTTTCTAACTTTTTCAATGTAATCTACAAAAGTTTCATATGTAAAAATTGGAACTCTTTCTTTAAACTTTTGCATATTACTTATTGATTCGAAATCGTATTGTTTCCCAAATTCGGTGTTTTTTGCTGTATTTACAATATTAAAAAGCTGCTCGTTTTGTACTTCTTCAGGATATTTTTCAAACAACTCTATTTGATTCATCCTTTTTATTGTAGCCCAAGAAATTACTGAATGTATAAATGCCATTTTTTATAATTTGTTAATTCTAGTTTTATATCAAATATAAATTTAAAATATTAATATTAGATATTGCTAAAATAAAAATTTTAATTTTCAATTTCTCAATATTTATTTCTATTCTATTTTTCAGTAAATTAATTAATGATTTGAAGTAAAAGAACAAACTCTAGTAAAAAAAATGATTTTTTATGCATATATTATACATATTTAAAAGTTTATTTATATTTTTACGCCAAATGCTTTAAATTTATAATAAAATGGATGTTGATTTAGATCTCCATATCAGTCTTTTTGATTTTTTAATTTCCGGAGTTTTAATTTGGGGAATTTATAAAGGATACTTGCAAGGAGTATTAGTTCAAGCAATTGCACTTTTTGCATTATTGGCCGGCGTATTTATTTCGGCTAAACTATCTGTATCATTTTACAATGTAATTATCGACAAATCAACTGTTGCTTTGCCAAACTTACCTGTTATAATTTTTGCTATATTTTTTGGATTTGTTGTATTTTTCTCAAATTTTATTGCTTTAAGAGTACAAAATGAAGTTACACCAGTTCCAAAAGGATTGTATTCCAGAGGATTAGGCGCATTTTTTGGCGCATTAAAATACGCTTTTATTATTAGCATATTTCTGATTTTTATTAATAAATTAGATCAAAATTTTGATATAATTAGCGTTAAAGAAAAACAAAGAACTAAACTTTTTAATCCTTTTTTAAAATTAGCTCCAACAGCTATTCCAAGGCTTAATTTTGAAATTAGAGAACCAGAACTGATGGTACTTCCTGAAGTTAATGTAAATGCAGATTAGTTTTTATGAATTTACATTAAAAATTAATCTCTTTTTTTTAATTTCCCAATC
>JAFGWC010000003.1 GCA_016937695.1 Bacteroidales bacterium | reverse complement strand
TTTTTTTTTTTTACTCATATAAAAATTAAATTATGAATTTATTAGTAGTAGGCAGCGTAGCCTTTGATGCAATTGAAACTCCTTTTGGGAAAACAGACAAAATTATTGGCGGTGCTGGAACTTTTATTAGTCTTGCGGCTTCTTATGCTGCAAAACCACAAGTTGTTTCTGTTGTTGGTGGCGATTTTCCTAATGAATATTTAGAATTATTAAAACAGCATAATATTGATATTGAAGGAATTCAAATAAAAAAGGACGAAAAAACTTTTTTCTGGTCAGGTAAATATCATAATGATATGAATTCAAGAGATACTCTTGTAACAGAACTTAATTGTCTTGAAACCTTTGTGCCTGTTGTTCCTAAATCATATCAGGATACTGATTTTGTATTATTAGGAAATTTATCGCCTGTTGTTCAAAGACAAGTTATTGAGCAAATGCCAAAACGTCCGAAATTAATAATTATGGATACAATGAATTTTTGGATGGATATTATGCTTGGTGAACTTAAAAGAACTATCTCAATGGTAGATGTTCTTTCAATTAATGATGAAGAAGCAAGACAATTATCCGGTGAATATTCATTGGTTACAGCAGCAAAAAAAATTCAGAAAATGGGACCAAAATATGTTATCATAAAAAAAGGAGAACATGGTGCATTGCTTTTCTTTGAAGATAAAATATTTTTTGCTCCAGCTCTTCCTTTAGAAGAAGTTTTTGATCCAACAGGTGCTGGAGATACGTTTGCAGGAGGGTTTGCCGGATATCTTGCAAGTAAAGGCGAAATATCTTTTGAAAACATGAAGAATGCTGTTGTTTTTGGCTCTGCTTTAGCAAGTTTTTGTGTTGAAAAATTTGGAACAGAAAAAATTCAAAAGTTATCAGAAAAAGAAATAAGCATTAGAGTTTCTAAATTTGTTGATTTAGTTAGTTTTAATTTTAAATAGTATAATAATTTTGAATTGCGAAGTATGCATTTTGTAATTTATTCTTCGCAGTTCAAAATTGTATTTTGAGTTTAATATTCTACTTTACTTCCTCTTTTGATTTTTTTTGTCGAGTAAATTTTTAGTTTTTTCAGTTTCATCTGCTTTTCTTCAATTACAATCATTTGTTGTTTTTTGTATTGGTAATTTATATTTAAAATCCCTTTTACTTTTATGTAATCTCTTTTTAAAGGAAGCAAATTATTTGTAACCACACATATTTTTTCTGTTCTGTCTTTTATCGTAAAACACTTAATATCAGAAAGTTCTACAGAGCTTATTATAGTTCCTTTAACTCTAACAGTTTTCCCATTTAATTTATCTGTTTTTTTTAAAACTAACTTAATAGGAATTGTACATGATGTTTGAATTGTTAAAAAAGCTAAAAGGCTTATTAATAGTGTTTTATTGTATGTTGATATTGATTTTAACATTAGAAATTTAATAAATTAGCTTTTTGCAAATATCTTTTTTATAAATTAAAGTAAAATAAAGTTTATTGCTTAAAGTAGAACAAATGGCTTCAATTCTTATCTATAAAAAAGTTTTTAGCAAACAATTTATATCAGAATAAAATTATAACGCAAATATCTAAAAGTAAATTCTTATTTTTGCAAAATTATATAAACAAAAATATTAATTTAAATTTAAAATATCATGGTAATTGAAGTAACAGATGCAAACTTTGACGAAATAGTTATAAATTCGGATAAACCTGTAATAGTTGATTTTTGGGCAGAATGGTGTGGACCTTGCAGAATGGTTGGACCTATTGTTGCCGAAATGTCGGATGATTATGATGGAAAAGCAATAATGACTAAATTGGATGTTGATTCAAATCCGGGAGTTTCTACAAAATATGGTATTAGAAATATTCCTACAATGTTGTTTTTTAAAAATGGCGAAATTGTTGACAAACAAGTTGGAGCTGTTCCCAAAAAGGTACTTTCTCAAAAATTGGATGCTCTTTTATAATGGTTTCTAAAATTTTAGAGTGCTTTAAAAATAAAATATCTGTAAATTGGTTATTATTAAAGCTTTAATAATTTATTTATACTTTTCATTTCCAATTATAGAAATATGTTTTTTTATAAGCAATTCATTTTTTAAGATGAAAAAAAATTGAAAAACATCATAGATATACAAGAACTTCAACAATTTGACAGCATGGAACTTCTTGCTCGTCAGCTTGTTGAAGGTTTTATTACAGGCTTGCATAAAAGTCCATTTCATGGATTTTCAGCCGAGTTTTCAGAACATCGAATATACAATAAAGGCGAATCTACTCGCCACATTGATTGGAAACTGTTTGCCAGAACAGATAAATTTTTTATTAAAAGGTATGAAGAAGAAACTAATTTACGATGTCGAATTTTAATTGATGTTTCGTCTTCAATGCTTTTTCCTTTTGAAAAAAACAGCATACAAAATAAACTCGCCTTTTCTGCATACACAGCATCGGCAATTATCTATTTGCTTCAAAAACAGAGAGATGCAGTTGGATTAACTTTTTTTTCTGATAATATTGAATTGCATACCGAAAGCAAATCATCAACAATACATCTAAAATATTTGTATCAGGAATTAAATAAAATTTTAAAGAAAGAAAATTATCAACTTGAAAAAAACACATCAATTTCAGATGTTTTGCACGAAATTGCAGAAAAAATTCATAAACGCTCTTTAGTAATTATTTTTAGCGATATGATTTCAGATGCTAATTTTGATGAGGTATTTTCGGCTTTGCAACATTTACGTTACAATAAACACGAAGTTATTCTATATCATGTAGTTGACAAATCGCTTGAAATAGATTTAGAGTACAGCAATCGACCATATAAGTTTGTTGATTTAGAAAGTGGAAGAACATTAAAATTAAATCCTAATGAAGTTAGAGATTTATTTAAAAAGAAATCAACGCAAGTTTTTGAAGAATTGCAGCTAAAATGCGCACAATATAAAATTGATTTAGTTGAAGCGGATATAAAAGCCGATTTTAAAGAAGTACTAATTCCATATCTGTTAAAAAGGCAAAGTTTGTATTAAAAAAATAGTTATTTTTGAGATAATTATACAATGAAAAGTGAATTTTAATCTAAACCAAAATATTATGAAAAAAACTTATTTAACTCTTTTATTATCAGTGCTTTTATTATCAAGCTGTACAATTACTCAAGAATTTCATTTTAATAAAGATTTTTCCGGAACTGCAAAATTATCTGTTGATATGGGAATGTTTATTGGTATGATGAAATCTATGGATACAAGTTCTGCACAAGGTTCTGTAGCCGATTCGTTAAAATATGCATTTGGCGAAAGTAAAATTAAATTAGATAGTATTGGTGCTATAAACGTTAAATACAACTGGGACGATTCAACAAATGTAATGTATCTTTCTTATGAATTTTCTGATATTAATATGCTAAATAGCTCATTAAATGCAACAAACGAAACAAATAAAGAGCTTACAAAAGAAGTTTCAACAGAACCACATGTGTTTTTTAAAAAAAATGGAAAAACTTTAATTTATGATGGACCAAAAACTAAAAGTGCTGATAAATCAAGCAAAGAAATGACATCAATGAAAGATTATTATAAATATAATTTGATTTTTACTTTTGATAGAAAAATTAAAAGCGCTGAAAATCCAAATATAATTCATGAAAATGGAACAAAAAAAGTTGAATTAAAAGGCAGCATGTTCGATATTTTAAGCCAAAAATACGACTCAAAAATAACTTTTAAATTAAAGTAGTTTGCGGAAGTTAAAGTTTCATTTGTTCTTTTTAATGAAAATCTGATTTGCAATATTTCAAAAATAAAACAGTTTTAGTTTGTCCGCTCGATTGGGGACTTGGACATGCAAGCAGAGATGTTTCTTTAATAAATGACTTATTATCAAATAATTGCAAAGTAATAATAGGTGCAGATAATGCACCTTTATTTTTTTTAAGAAAAGAATTTCCTGAGCTTGATTATATAAAAATTCCATCAGTAAAAATAAAATATCCTGAAAAAGCGTCAATGTTTTTACAGATGTTTTTTTTGGCTCCTAAAATTATATTTGGTATTGCTAAAGAGCATTTTTCATTAAAAAAAATATTAAAAACCAATAAAATAGATCTTGTAATTTCAGATAACAGATTCGGACTTTGGAATAAAAATGTGGAAACGGTTTTTATAACACACCAGTTAAGAATTTTAATGCCTGAAAACTTAAAATTTTTAGAAACATTTGTGTTTAAAATAAACATGTTTTTTATAAAAAAATATAATCATTGTTTTATTCCTGATTTTGAAGGAGAAAGTAATTTATCGGGCAAACTGTCGCATAATTTAAAATTGCCTTTAAACGCAAAATTTATTGGCATTTTATCAAGATTTAAAATTGATAAAAAAAGCGAAATTTCAGAAAATCAAAAATTTGAAATTCTTGCAATAATTTCCGGTCCTGAACCACAAAGAACAATATTTGAAAATATTTTAATATCACAAATAAAAAAAACAAATTATAAAGCATTGATTGTTAGAGGAAAACCATTATCTAAACCAAAGGAGAATATTGAAAATATAGTTTTTGAGAATCATTTGAGCTCTGAAGAATTACAAAACTTAATTGTTCAAACGCCTGTAATTATTTCACGTTCAGGATATTCTACAATTATGGATTTAGTAAGTTTAAATAAAAAAGCCATTTTAGTTCCAACTCCAAAGCAAACAGAACAAGAATATTTGAGCGAATATTTAAAATCAAAAAACATATTTTATACTGTTTCGCAAAAAGATTTTGATTTAGAAAAAGTAATTAAAAAGTTAAAAGGAATAATGCAAATAGTTTGACAATTGTCTCGTCACATATATAAATAACAAAGAAATAAATTTAATTAAATTATAAATCGAACTCAGTTTTAAAAAAAAAGACCTTTCAGCATTTGCCAAAAGGTCTTTTTTTTGTAAAATAAAACTAGTTTTTATTTTTTCAGATTTTTAATTTCAACAGCAAGTTGATCAACAAGCATATCAAATTGTTTGATAACAGCTAAAATCGTTTCAGGTTTTGATAAATCAACACCAGCTTTTTTTAATTGATTCATTGGATGATCGTTACCGCCTGATTTTAAAAGAGTTAAGTATTTATTTAAAGCTTCTTGTTTTTCTTTTTTGCTTCCTTCAGTTACATTTTTATAAATTTGTGCCGAAGAAGCAAAGCAAGTAGCATATTGGTATACATAATAAGGCATTCCATAAAAATGCGAAATTCTTCCCCAAACATATTTATGATTTTCATCATCAGATAAAACATCACCAAAATAAGCTTTATCAAGCTGTCCCCAAATATCAGCTAAAACTTCAGCATTTATCGGTAAACCTTGTTCTGCTCTTGTATAAACCTGATATTCGAAATCGGCAAATCTGGTTTGACGGAAAAAAGTACCCGAAATATTATTTATTGCTTGTGTTAAAAGAGTAATTCTTTCTTTTGGATCTTTTGAATTTTTAAGCATATAATCCAAAAGTAATCTTTCGTTAAAAGTAGAAGCTACTTCGGCAACAAAAATAGTATAATCATGTTTTGCAAATGGCTGATTTTCATCAGAATACCATGTGTGCATTGTGTGTCCTAATTCATGAGCTAAAGTAAAAACATAATCTAAAGTTCCATCATAATTTAGCATCATATAAGGGTGTACACCGTAAACACCTGACGAAAAAGCCCCGGAGCGTTTTCCAGGATTTTCGTAAACATCTAACCATCCGTTTGACATTGCAACTTTAAGCTTTTTTTGATAATCTTCGCCAAGTGGTGCAACTGCCTGATATACAATTTCTTTAGCTTCTTCGTAATCATAAGATTTTGAAAAATCGGTTAAATTTACAAGTCTGTCTGATTTATAATATTTATCTAAACCTAAAATTTCTTTTCTTAATTTAAGATATTTTTGAAGCGGTTTTGTATTAGCTTTAACAGTATTTATTAAATTTAAGTACACATCTTTTGGAATGTCGTTTCTTTCAAGCGATGCATCAAGTTTTGTTTGGTAATTTCTAGCTCTTGCACTTGCCCAGCCGGATTGAACTACTCCGTTATAAATAGCAGCATAAGTGTTTTTGTTTTTAGAATAAACATCAATCATTGCATCAAAAGCTTTTTTTCTTTCGTCCTGATTTTTATTATTTGTTAAAATTTGTTTGTACACTCCGTGTGTAACTTCATATTCTTTACCATCAGAAAGAGTAACTTTGTTAAATTTAACATCAGTAGTAGAAACAGCATCATAAATATCTGAAGAAGCTCCGTTTGGTTGTCTGAAATACGAAAGTAATTGTTCTTTGTCTTCGCTAAGTACGTGTTTTTGAAGACGATACATATCCATTAATTCAAACTTAAAATCTTTAAGTTCTGCATTTTCGGCAATCCATTTTTTCATTGTTTCTTCCGGAATTGAAAGCAATTCAGGCGAAATCCATGAAGTTTTAACGCCAAATTGAGCAAAAAGCAATTGAACTTTCTGTAATTTTGAAAGTAAATCCATGTTTTTTGTATCAACAGTGTACTGTAAACCAACGTATTGATAAACTTTATAAGCTCTTTTTGAAAGTTCTTCATTTAATTTTTGAAGAGCAATAAGGTTTTTAACGTCTTTGGCTAAAGTACCTTTAAATTTTGGCACTTCATCAAGTTGAGAAGAAAGAGCTGTAAATTCGCTTTCCCAGATGTTCCAATCAGCATAAATATCGCTGAAATTCCATTTGTATTCTGCTGGCACTTCATCGCGGCTTTTATAGCTGGTTTGTGCCAATGTGTTTGTTGTTATTGCAAACATAAGCATCGTAAAAATTAATAATAATACTTCCTTTTTCATTTTTTAATTAATTTGATTAATAAGTTGCTAAATTACTGAATTTATTAATTAAAAAAAAGGACTAAGAAATTACAAATTTAAAAGATATAAATATTGCATTTAAATTAAAAAAAAATAAGCAATACAAATATTTAAAATATCACAGAAAAACTAAACTATAGTATTTTTTTTAAATAACTAATTATAAAAAATTTCGTACATTTATTGATATTTTAATTAAACTATAATAAAATGAAAACACTTGCTGTACTTTTTTTATTGGTTTTAATTTTTACTTTTGGATGTAAAGAAGAAACAGAACTTCCTGTATCTAAGTATGTTAAGCTTGAATTTAAATTGGCGCAAAACTATGCCGGCGATAGCTTAGAAATGAGAGTTATTAAAAAAGATACGATTTATCTTTATCCTAAAGTTGAATTATCAAATGAAGATATTGCACTAGTTTCGAAAAGCGAAATTGATAACGGAATTGTTTTAACTTTTACCGAATCGGGAAACGATAAAATTGCTAAATTAACAATGCTTGGTTTTGGTAAGCTTCTTGCAGTAATTGTTGACGATAAAGTTATAATTGCTCCAAAAATTATGGGAAAAATATCAGGCAAAGTTCAAATTTTAGGTGCTTTTACAAAAGAAGAAATCGGCGAAATGTTTGATTCTTTAACTAAAAAAAATAAATAATAGATTTAAAAATTCATCTTTAAAAATGCGCAAATTGAAATTCATTTTTTTGTTTCTTAATATATTTTTTGTTGTTTCTTTATATTCGCAACAGTTTGAAAATGAGGCGATAAACCAAATTAAAAATTATAATTCAATAAAACTCGAAAACGGATTAACAATTGTTTGTTTAGAAAATAAGGACTCGTTAAATTATTTTATCAGGTTTTATACCGATTTGCCGGAATATGTAAGTGAAAATTACAGAAATGTTCATGCAATTAATAAACAAATTCAAAATTCATCGGAAATTTCAAAATCAGTAAATTCATATTTTAAATTCTTAAATGCTGATATTCAAAAAGATAAGTTTGGATATTTTTTTAATTGTTCATCCGAAAAAATAGATACAGTATTTTATTTTTTATCAGATTTTGTTCAAAATTATAAATATCATAAATCGGAAATAGAAAAGTCGAAAAATATTATAATATCTAAAACCGACAGCTTAAAACCATTGCTCAATAATAAAATTGACAGAATTACGCGTGGCGAAGTTTATGGAAAAAGTCATTCGTACAGTTACTTACTGCAAGCAAACGAAATAAATAAAATTACTGAAGACGATTTATCAGAATTTTACGAAAAATTTTATAAACCAAATAACAGCTATGTTGTTGTTATAGGAAAAATAAATATCGACAGTTTAAAACCATTTGTTGAAAAAGCATTTATTAGTTGGAAAAACAAGGATTTGCCCGAATCGAAATATAAACTCGAAAAAATAGAAGAACCAAAAATTGTTTTTTTCGATACAATTCCGCTCGGACAAAGAAAATTGAGTATGATTTTTCCATTTTCGCTTTATCCTTTCACTTTTGATGCCGAAAAGGCCGAATTATTAAGCATTTTAGTTCAACAATTGCTAAGCAAAAAGCTGATTGAAGAAAATTCTTTAGCATCAGAAATAAAAGCAGGATTTCATAACGATAAAATTACCGGAAATTATCAAATGCAGATTTGGTTTGAAAAAGATTCGATAAATCAGTTGATAAAAAATATAATTTCGGTAATAAATCAACTAAAAAACGGAAATTTTGATAAAGAAGAACTTGAATATGCAAAAAAAATATTAATTAACGATTTTAAAAGTAAAAATGGTGATAATCAAATAATTACATCTTTAATTTTAAATACGGAAATTAATAATTTATCAAAAAATTATTATGCTGATTTTGTAAAAGACATCAATAATTTTACGGTAAAAGAAGTTCAAACCTTTACCGAAAAATATTTGAGTTATAACACGTCAATTTTTACGATTTCAGGAAAATGGTATCCTTCGCTACACGATATTGTTAAATTAAGTAAAGATTTTAGAATTGAGCTTTTTAATTTAGACGGAACAATAAAAAAGTTTATTCCGAAAGGATTTAACGGTTTTCATATTATCGAAGATTACATTTTGGCAATTGGCGGGAGAGAAATTATTGAAAAAACAAAAGATGCAACTATAAAAATATCAGGCATTTATGAAATGAACGAACAACAAATTTTTATTGATGGCGAAATATTACATAAAAGTCCGAAATATTTATTTGATGTTTCGATGATTAGACCAAAAAAAGACACAATTTTTCTTCATAAACAAATTTTCGATGGCAAAATCGCCTTTGACAGCACAATGGTTGAAGGAAAAATTTTAGAAGGAAATGAGTTTGAAATATTAAAATATAAATCGCCAATTGTACCCGAAATTTATTATAAAGATTGGCAATTTGAATCTAAAATAATAAAAGTTGACACATTAAATTCGAAATATGTTTATGTAGTAGAATTTAAAAATCAGGCCAAACAGCAAATAATTGATTATTACGATGTTGATAGTGCTTTACGTTTAAAAAGAGAAATATTTGATAAATCGGATTTGGGAAAAAGAACAATAGAATTTTCGAAATATTTTCGCGAAAAAGACAAAGAAATTTTGTATCCTTACAAACAAACAATAACATCAGAAAAAGTAAAAATAATAATGATAATAAGAAATGTAGATTACAAATCAAAAATAGATAAGAAAAAATTTAATTTAACCATGTAAAAAATGAAAACATCAGAATTTAAAATTACAACATCCGAAAACATTGAAATTCATGTATTTGAATGGTTGCCCGAAACAGAAATAAAAGCTGTTTTGCAAATATCACACGGAATGGCAGAACATGCCGAAAGATATGCAAATTTAGCCGAGTTTTTAACAAATAACGGTTTTGCAGTTTACGCAAACGACCATCGCGGACACGGAAAAACTGCAGGAACAGTCGAAAATTTGGGTTTTTTTGCCGAAAATAATGGTTGGGATTTGGTTATGCAAGATATGCACAAATTAACTCAGGAAATTGCAAAAAGAAATTCGGAAAAACCGATATTTTTATTCGGACACAGTATGGGTTCATTTTTATCAAGATATTATATCACACAGTATGCAGTTGATATTAAAGGAGTTATAATTTCAGGAACAGGCGGACATCCGGGTTTGCTTGGACAAGTTGGCTTGTTTTTAACAAAAATGCTGATTCTTTTTAACGGAAAACGCTCGCCAAGTCCGTTAATGACAAAATTATCTTTTGGCGAATTTAACAAGCCGTTTAAACCAAATCGCACAGAATTTGATTGGCTTAGCCGCGATAAGGCTCAAGTTGATAAATACATTGCAGATCCGTTTTGCGGAACAATTTTTTCTTTAGGATTTTTTAAAGATATGCTTAGCGGATTATTATATGTTAGTGCACAAGAAAGTATAAATAAAATTGATAAAAACTTACCAATATACTTATTTTCAGGAGCTAACGATCCTGTTGGAGTTAATGGAAAAGGAGTAAATGAGGTTTACAATAAATTTAAAAATGCAGGAATTAACGATGTTTCTATAAAACTTTACGAAAATGCGAGGCACGAAATGCTTAACGAAACAAATAAAGATGAGGTTTACACCGATATTTTAAATTGGATGAATAAACACATTTAAACTAATAAAAAAATGCAGATTACTGATATAATAATCAGATAATCTGCATTTTACAAATAATATAAATTTTAAAAATTATATTTTACTCCAATATTTAAGCCATAACCGCTAAAATATTATTTAAAAATCTATTTTTTATTATTTACAGATCCAATAATTTCCGATTGATTTACTTCTATAAAAAGATTTTCATATTCTTTTGGTGTTTTTCCGCCATTTATCATTACAGATATTGGTTTGGCAATAGAAAATTGTTGTGTTGCAACATATTTTAAAAAAGGACCATCAGTTGTGTAGCTATTTCCAAAAGCAGCAAGTATAATAAGCTTTTTATTAGGATTTTGTTTTTTTATTTTTTCTGGTATGTATTTTAATTTTTCAACTTTTCCATTTGCCCAAGTTATAGGATAAATTATTTTTTCGGTTAGTTTTTCGTTTTCAATTTCAACTTCTATTCCGTTAAAGCGTTCTTTGTCAAATCCAATACTTTGAGCTGCTCCTTTTACAAAAACATCAGGACTTGCAGAAATAATATGACATTGTATATCGTTGTTTTCCAGTGCATTAATTATTTGCATAGACGATTTAAAATAATATTTGCTAAGTACATCATTAAAATGTTTATTACTAAGATAATAAATATCTTTAAAAGATGTTCCGTACAGCATTTGAATAATATACGGATATGCTAGCCAACTTCCAATATCGTCCATATGGCGGTAATCATTAAAAAAAATGTCAACTCCGCCTTTCGGCTGATATATTTTCGAATAATTTGATTCAATTGCTAATTGTGCAATTCCTTTGTAAACCAAAGTGTCGTTTACTGTCATTCCTTCAGAACAATCGCCTTTCATAATTGTTCCGTCAAAATCCCAAAAGCTTAAAAATATTATTGAATCTTGAGAAATACCTAATTTATTAATTATTTCTTGTTTATTTGCTATAATTTTTTCAGTAATGATATTTGCATGTTTTTCTTTATAGGTTTGAGAAAATACAAATTCACATAATATTAAAATGCTGATTAATAATACAATACGTTTCATATCTTTTTCGGTTTTTATAAATTTAAATTACAATTTTAAGCTTTTATTTTAGGAAATGAGATATTAAATTTAACAGCAAGAGTTCTGATAATTAAAATCAGTAAAACAGTTAAAATACTGTTTAATTCTTTGTTTAAGCCAATTTTATCTAAAATTAAAAACAGAATTGCTCCAATCAAACAAGCTGTTGCATAAATTTCTTTTCTTAAAATAACGGGAACTTCGTTGGCTAAAATATCTCTTAAAATTCCTCCTGCAGTAGCAGTTGTAATCCCTAAAATAATAGCATATTCTGTGCTTAATCCAAATTCTAGCGCTTTTTGCATACCACTTATTGTAAAAATACCTAAACCAATAGAATCGAAAATAAGAAGAGTGTTTTTTAGTTCAAAAATATACCTGTTAAAAAACAAACTAATAACAACAGCACTGATTATAACATAGAGATATACAGGATTTTGCATCCACGCAACAGGTGTACTTCCTAATAATAAATCTCTAATTGTGCCGCCTCCAACAGCAGTTGCAATACTAATAACAACAGCACCAAAAATATCCATTTCTTTTTCAGATGCTAATCTAATTCCGCTAATTGCAAATACAAAAGTTCCTGCTAAATCGAGAAAAAAGTAAATATTCATGTAAGTTTAGTGAAAATGGTGAAATGTTTTATTTAGTTATTTGATTTTTTTTAGATTTATTAGTTGATACTGTTTCTTTTATTCTTTTATGGTTATACTTAATTCCCATTATTAAAACATCATCTATTTGCTCACAATTGCCTTTCCAATTATCAAAATTTAAAGAAAGTGCATCTTTTTGTATTTTTATTGGCATCTTAGCTACTTCGCTTAGTAAGATTCTTAAGTTAGAAACTTTATATTTTAAATGATTTTTCCCGCCAAATTGATCAGAATATCCGTCAGACATCATGTATATTAAGTCATCATCGTTTAAAGAAATCTCAAATTCATTAAATTTATCCGTTTTTATAAATTTCCCCAAAGGCATATTATCTCCTTTAAAACGATTCAATTTATCATCTCTGAAAAGGTAAAGATCTCTATTTGCACCTGCAAATTTCAGATTATTTTCTTTTTCATTAAAAACACATATTGCCATGTCAATACCATCACTTATCTTAGCAAAGTTTTCTTTTTGTTGAAATGTTAAAATTATTTTATATCTCATAAAATCCAATATTTTTGCAGGTGAAATTATTTTATTATTTACAATAACTTCATCTAAAAAAAGTATTCCAAGCATACTTAATAAAGCACCAGGTACACCATGACCGGTACAATCAGCAACTACCGCTATTTTGTATTCAATTTCGTTAATTTTTATAGTTCTTGCCCAATAAAAATCACCACTCAAAATGTCTTTAGGTTTATAAAAAATAAAGTTATTCGAAAACATTTGATCAAGTGCATGGGTATTAGGTAAAAGAGCATTCTGTATTTGTAGAGCATAGTACACACTGTCTAGAAATTTTTTATTTTGTTCTTCTACTTTTGATGTCTGTTTTAAAATAATTTTATACTGATCTTGTAATTTTTCTTTTTGCGAAGTTATTTCGATATTTTTTTCTTCAATTAACTTTTTTTGATTGGTAAGTTTTTGAGTCTGCTCATCCACTTTCTCTTGAAAATAATTTATATAATCTGATATTTCTTTGCTTAGTATTATAAAATCTCTTGTTAAATTATGAATTTCATTTTTATCTTCTTTATAAGGTAAATCAACCTTGATTTTAAAATCGCTTTTAATAAATTTTCTTATTGTTTTAGATAAAAAATGAAATTGTCTGGACATTCGACTTGAAATATAAACACTAGCTAAAATGCTTAAAATAAAAAATGTTGCAGCAAATCCAAAATATCCGAATTTATATATTTTTAATAGGGTGTTTTTATATTTGGTATTATTGTGTACAATTATAGAAATCAATTTTGATATACTGGACATTTCTAAATTTAGTTCTTTTGTTTTTCCGGAATCACCCATTCGGCCAATTTGATTATCTAATGACACCACATTATTTAACTTTTCCGAATAACTTTTTAGATGAAAAATTGTATTTTTACTGTTTGTTCTTTGTAACAGTTTATTTATAAGCAGATTATGTTCTACAATATATTTTTTTTGTTGTCTGATAATATAATCTTTTTCATGTCTTCTAAGCATTAAAATGTCTGATTTATTCAAGGCTTTTTCATTTTCAATCCAATGTATGTTATCTCTCATTGACCCAACAATTCCATAATCCTTAAATCCTCTTTTTAATTGTAACGATATTAATGTTTTAAAATATTTTGAAATAGAATCTATTTTATATTTTAAGTTTCTTATTTCATCTTTGTTTTTTGTATTTAGTTCATTATAGTTTAATAATTCTGTTTTTATTTCTTTTTCATTCAACATAAATTTATCATAATATTTACTTTCTTTTTTTTTATAAAAATTGGAATCGATAGACTCATACAACATAAAAAGATTTATGTAATTATTACCTTTAGCAATTAAATATTCAGTTTGTTTTAATTTTAAGTTTGCCAGAATTTGTTCTTCTATCTTTCTATTATGTATAAAAGCAATAAATAATAACAACATCGAAACTATTGTAAAACTTAAAGTTATGGTGTAAAGTTGAGATTTTAAAGTACTAAACATCTAAAATATTTTTGTGTGAAAAATAAATGCAAATAAAGAATTTATTATTTATTTTTATGCGAATTGATAGTTAATAAATTGTTAAAAGTAAAAATTTAAATAACAAAAGTTTTTAATTATAAATCTGGCTAACAATTGTATCTTGTGGCAATTACATAAGCTAAATACTACGTATTGAGAAAATATCGAATATCAAATGAGGAGTATTGAATAATTATTTAATTGCCAATATACTAATTACAATAAAAACACTTTACGAAATTTTAAATAATTAATAATTAACATCATTATTAGTATAAATACATTTTTACTGCTTATTTTTGTAAATTAAATTTACAATTAATCAATATTTATTAAATCTGAAAAAAATGAATACACCTGATTATATATTTGAAACAAGCTGGGAAGTTTGTAATAAAGTTGGCGGAATATATACTGTGGTTTCGACTAAAGCAAAAACTTTAACAGATGTTTTTAAAGATAGTTTAATACTGATTGGTCCGGATTTATATCGAGATTTGGAAAAAAATCCCGAATTTGAACCAGATGAAAAGTTATATGAAAATTGGCAAAGAGCTGCCAAAATAGATGGTTTAAAAATTAAAGTAGGACGTTGGAAAATTGTTGGAAAACCAATTGTTGTTTTAGTTGATTTTACTCCTTTTATTGCCAATAAAAATGAAATTCTCAGAACCTTTTGGGAAAATTATAAATTAGACTCATTATCAGGACATTGGGATTATATTGAACCAGCAATTTTTGGATATGCTGCGGCAAAAGTTATAGAAAGTTTTTATAATTTTAAATTAACCGAAAAACAAAAAGTAATTGCTCATTTTCATGAATGGATGACTGGTTCCGGAATTCTATATTTGAAAGACAATAAACCGAACATTTCGACTGTTTTTACTACTCATGCCACTGCAATTGGTCGTTCAATTGCCGGAAATCATTTACCGCTTTATAAAGATTTAAAACTTTATGATGGCGACATCAAAGCAAAAGAATTTAATATAGTTTCGAAACAATCATTAGAAAAAATTTCTGCACACCAGGCAGATTGTTTTACAACAGTTAGCGATATAACAGCCGAAGAATGCAAACAGTTTCACGAAAAAGAAGTTGATGTTGTTACACCAAATGGTTTTGAAGACGATTTTGTTCCAAAAAATAAAGATTTTGATAAAAAAAGAAAACAAGCCAGAAAAAAGCTAACACAAGTAGCCGAAACACTTTTCGGATATAAACTAAGTGAAAACGTTAAATTTTTAGCAACAAGTGGGCGATACGAGTTTTCCAATAAAGGACTCGATGTATTTGTAGATGCTTTAGGTCGTTCAAATTTATCGGCAAGTTTACAGGAAACGGTTGCATTTATTCTTGTTCCTGCTCATAATTATGGTACACGAAAAGATTTATTAAATGCAATAAATCAGAATATTAGCATGGAGAATAATGCAAATAATATTTTCACACATTATTTACATGATGAAGATTATGATCCTGTTCTAATAAAAATAAAAGAAAACGATTTATCAAATAAATTTACTGATAAAATGAAAGTAATATTCGTTCCTGTGTACCTAAACGGCGACGATGGAATTTTTAATCTGAATTATTCGGATTTATTGATTGGAATGGATTTTTCTGTATTTGCTTCATATTACGAACCTTGGGGATATACACCTCTTGAAAGTCTGGCTTTTTATGTACCCACAATTACAACAAATCTTTCTGGTTTTGGAAAATGGATACTTGAAAAAGATATAGCTTTAAGCGATTGTTTAAAAGTTATTGACCGAACCGATGAAAATTATTATTATGTTGTTGAAGATATTGCTAAAATAATAATAGAATGTTCAAATAAAACAGAAGAAGAATTTATTAAAATTAGACAAAATGCATTTGAAGTTTCTCGAATAGCATTATGGAAAAATTTAATTCAGTATTATTATAAAGCATACGATATTGCAATTTCAAATAACGAAGAAAATTTTATTAGTAAACCTGTTCAAACAAAATCGAAATACGAAATGGCAACAGTTTCGTTTAAAAGCAATAAACCAATTTGGAGGAGTTACAGTGTAAAAACAAATTTAAATCAAAAGTATAAAAAACTTGAAATAATTTCAAAAAATCTTTGGTGGTCTTGGAATTATAATGCTAAAAAGCTTTTTGAATATATAAATCCTGAATTATGGATTACATCAGAAAAAAATCCTATTACTTTATTAAATAATGTTGAGTATAGCAGATTAAAAGAACTTGAAACAGATGTTCAATTTGAAAATCTTTATAATCAAGTTGTTGCTGATTTCGAAACTTATTTGAAACGCGAACCACAAAAAAATAAGGCAAGTATTGCATATTTTAGTATGGAATTTGGAATAAGCAATACACTTAAAATATTTTCGGGTGGATTAGGTATACTTGCAGGCGATTATTTAAAAGAAGCTTCTGATTCAAATGTTGATATGATTGGAGTTGGCTTATTCTATAAATTTGGATATTTTAAGCAAATTCTTACATCAAAAGGCGAGCAGCAAGTTGATTATTGCGAAGCAAATATTGGAAATATTCCTGCCGCTTTAATTAAAGATGAAAAAGGAAATCCTGTATACATTGAAATCGCGTTTCCTGGTCGTGTTGTTAAAGTACAGGTTTGGAAAGTTGAAGTAGGAAAAATTATTCTTTATCTACTTGATTCTGATAGATTTGATAACCATAAAGAAGACAGAAAACTAACACATTATTTATACGGAGGCGATAATAATTACAGATTACAACAAGAAATAATACTTGGTATTGGTGGCGTTCGTATGTTGAAAAAACTATCGATAAAAAAAGATATTTATCATCTAAACGAAGGACACGCAGCCTTTGCCGGAATCGAAAGGATAAATCAATTAATGAATTACAATAATTTAAGCTTTCAGGTTTCTGTTGAAATAGTTAGAGCTTCATCATTGTTTACAACTCATACTCCGGTTCCTGCAGGCCACGATTCTTTTCCCGAAGATATGATAATGTTGTATATGGGACATTATCCTGAAAGACTTAAAATTACTTGGGAAGAATTTATTGATTTAGGAAGATTAAAAGAAGGAAAAAAGAAAGAAAATTTTTCGATGAGTTATTTAGCTGCGCGATTATCTCAAGAAATAAACGGAGTTAGTCGTTTGCACGGCGAAGTTACAAAAGATATGTTTAATAAGCTTTGGGATGGTTATTTTCCTGAAGAATCTCATATTGGATATGTAACAAATGGTGTACATTTACCTTCATGGATTTCTGAAAATTGGTCTGAGTTTTACAAAAACAAATTAAATGTAAATCTGATTGAAAATCAATCAGATACAAATGTTTGGAAGCAAATTTTAAATATTGATGATAAAGATATTTGGGAAATAAGGGAAAAAGAAAAAAAAGTGCTTTTTAATTATTTGAAAAATTATATTAAAGAACAAGGCTATAAACAGTACGAAAATCCAAAACAATTATCAATAATAAAAGAATCGGTAAATGAAAATTATTTAACAATTGGCTTTGCAAGACGATTTGCAACTTACAAAAGAGGAGATTTATTATTTGCTGATATTGAGCGACTTAAGAAACTTGTTAATAATAAAAAAACACCTATAAGAATTATTTTTGCAGGAAAAGCACATCCAAACGACGGCGCCGGACAAGACATTATTAAAGGAATAATTGCAATTTCTAAAGAAGAAGATTTTTTAGGGAAAATCATATTTTTAGAAAATTATGATATCGAATTAGCAAAAAAATTAGTGCAAGGTGTTGATATTTGGCTAAATACACCAACTCGCCCGCTCGAAGCTTCAGGAACAAGCGGAATGAAAGCAGTTATGAATGGTGTACTTAATTTTAGTGTACTTGATGGTTGGTGGGTTGAAGGATACAAAGAAAATGCCGGTTGGGCTTTAGCTCAAGAAAGAACATACGAAAACCAGGATTTTCAAAATCAGCTTGACGTTGAAACAATTTATTATAAATTAGAAAACGAAATAATTCCTATGTTTTACGATAGAGATGAAAACAATATTTCTAAAGCATGGATTTCTTTTATTAAAAAATGTATAGTTGAAATTGCACCTGAATTTACTACGAAAAGAATGCTTGATGATTATTATGACAGATTTTACAATAAACTGTACACAAAACAAGCAGAAATTAATAAAAACGATTTTCAGTTAGCAAAAGATATTGCAGTTTGGAAAAAGAAAGTTAAATTAAATTGGGAACTTTTAAATGTTGTCTCAGTTGATTTTTCAGGCTACACTCAAAACAGACTTGAACCCGATAAAGATTATAATTGTAAAGTTGTTTTAGACTTAAGAAATATTGAAGATATTGAAGTTGGTGTTGAAATGCTTATAACACAACAGACTGAAATTGAGCACAATAAAATAGAATCGGTGTATGAATTAAAAATAGTTTCGTTTAAAAAAGGATATGCCGAATATCAAGTTTCATTTATGCCTTTAAAACCGGGAAATTTTAATTACGGATTTAGAATTTTTCCTAAAAATGAAAATTTATCGTATCGACAAGATATTCCTTATTTGAAATGGGTTTAAATTGAAAAAAATGTACTTAGTTGCGGGTTTCAACTTAAATTGTAAACCGCAATTTAATTATAATTAAAAAATTGATTTAATGATAATAAAAAAAATCTGTGTTTATTGCGCATCAAGTCCAAAAGTTAATAAAATTTATTTTGATGCAACAGAAGAACTAGCAAACGAATTAGTAAAAGAAAATATTGAAGTAGTTTATGGAGGTGGTGCACACGGACTTATGGGAAAACTTGCCGATACAATAATCGAAAACGGCGGCAAAATTAAAGGAATTATGCCAAAATTTATGGATGAAGTAGAATGGTCGCATAAAGGAGTTACCGATTTTGAATTTACCGAAACCATGCACGAACGAAAAGCTAAATTTTTAATAGGAATTGATGCACTCGTTACTTTGCCCGGTGGTAGCGGAACTTTAGAAGAATTATTCGAAGCAATAACTTTAAAAAGATTAGGCAAATTTACAAAACCAATTATCATTTTAAACACAAACGGCTTTTACAATCCATTAAAAGAAATGCTTAATATGCTTGCAAATGAGCATTTTATGAGAAAAAAACACCTCGAAATGTATACATTTGTCGATAATCCAAACCAAGTTATTGATGCAATAAAAAATGCAGTTATTTGGGACGAAAGTGCAATTAATTTTGCAGCTATAATTTAATATGAAATATTCAAAAATTAATTATGCAACTTATTGGTTATTACCTTTTTAGACTAACAGTTTTAATATTTAAAACAATTCCATTTCCTGTTTTATATTTTTTTTCAGATTTAATATTTGTTGTTTTTTATTACTTAACAGGATATAGAAAAAAAGTAGTTTTAGGAAATCTTAAAAAATCCTTTCCAAATCTGTCAAATAAAGAAATAAAAAAAATATCAAAGCAATCATACAAAAACCTTTCAGATATTACTTTAGAAAGCTTAAAAGGATTTTCTTTAAGTAAAAACGAACTGGTAAAAAGATATAAAGTTTTAAATGCCGAAGTTCTTGATAAATATTACAAAAAAGGAAAAAGCGTTATTGCAGTTGGCAGCCATTATGCAAATTGGGAATGGGGCGTTTTGTGTTTAAGTTTACAGTTTAAACACAGCTCAATAGGATTTTATAAACCAATAACAAATAAATATATCGATTCGTACATTAGAAAATCTCGTGCAGCTTGGGGAATGAATTTAGCTTCAATAAAAAGAACAAATCAGGTATTTGAAGAAAATAAAGAAAAAGCATCTTTATATTTTATGGTTGCCGATCAAAGTCCATCAAATATTGTAAGCGCATATTGGTTCGATTTTTTAAATCAAGACACAGCATGTTTGCACGGACCCGAAAATTACGCAAAACAATATAATTTACCGGTAATTTATGCCAAAGTTAAAAGAGAAAAACGCGGATTTTACACAGTAGAAATAATTGAACTTTTCGAAAACTCGGCAAATAAAGAAGACTCTGAAATAACCAGAAAATTTATGGGCGTTTTAGAAAAAATAATAAAAGAAAATCCTTCAGATTGGCTTTGGACACATAAACGCTGGAAAAAAAATCGCTCAGAAATAGAAGCTCAAAGACAAAGGCAACTGGCTAAAAAACAGAGTGTTAACCAATAAAATTGCTTTTTTAAAAATTGAAAATATATTTTGTTTGGGCATGCGTTATCGCTTTCCCTTTTTGGGATGCAGCTTTGGCAAGTGTTTTTGTTACAGCCGGAATGTATTTAAGAATGATATTAGAAGAAAAATTTTTATTGGCTACATACCCAGATTATGATGCATATTCTAAAAAAACAAAAAGAATATTGCTATATATATTTTAACACTAAAGCTGTTTAAATGATTAAACGAATATCAGTTTTTATAGTAATAATTATATTATTATCTATTAATTTAGTTGCACAAATTACTGATTCACTTACAGTTAATCAAATTGATGATTTTATTTTTGAACAAGAAAATATTGCTGATTTAAAAAACTTGCATGAAGACGGAATTTTACAAAAAAAGCGATTTTTGGGTTTTAAAAAAGTAACTGGAAGCTTTTATACAAATATAATTTATTCCGACACAATTATCTTTTCTATCGAAAATGTTTATTCACACAAAAAAATAATCACACAAAATCTGAAAAATTCTACTATAAAAATAACAAATTGATGAAATTTTGCATAAACCAAACAACTGATAATGAGATGTTAAATCATAAAATTTCGGCTTATTTTTATCAGGATAAATTATTGAAATTAGAAAAAATAATAAGCGATAGCTATATATTTGACTTAGAAGCACAACAATTTTTTATCGACAAATCAAAAAAAGAAATTGAATCTCGCATCCAATATCTTAAATAAAAATTTATTGTTGAATTGTTAAATTGCTATATTGCTGAATTTAAACAACTTAATGAGATTGAGCTTTTTTAGTATCCTTATAAATCAGTTTATTTTATTCTAATAAAACATTAATTTATTTTTTTTCTACAAAAGAAATTTCACCATTGTTAACATTCACTCTTACAGCAGGTTGCATGTAATATCTTATTGCCTTTGCAGGATAATTAGTTCTCTTAAAGTAATACCATTTTCTGTATTTTATAATGTGTGTTTTAAGTGGTTTATCTTTATTCCAATTGTAAGTTGCATGTTTTTCAATGTATGGTTCTGCAATTTTTAAAGCTTCAATAGGTTGAATATCAACATCAAAAGTATCAGTTAATTTTATATATTGTGGCTCTGCAAAAAAACAACTGCTTATAAAAAATGCTAAAAAAGGGAAAAGATTTTTAATTTGTTTAAATAATTTCATTTTCTAGTCTGTAAATTTTGATTATTACTTTATTAATTCTGATTTGCCATTTTCATCATATTTTATTTTTCTTTTATGATGAATAATAGCAACTTCCACATCTTCTCTTTCCGGTTTAATTCCTGATATCAGATATTTAAAATATACCTAAATATCGTTTAAAAGCATTATAAGAACCGGAAAAAACAGCAAAATAAAAATAGTTCCAATAGCAACTCCATAAGCCAAACTTATTCCCATTGGAATTAAAAATTGAGCTTGGCGACTTTTTTCCAATAACATTGGAAATAAACCTATTGATGTGGTTAATGATGTCAAAATTATTGGTCTAAGCCTGATTTTTCCGGCTTCAATAATAGCATCTTTTACTTTTAAACCATCAATTAATAATCCATCGTATTTCGATAGAAAAACAATTGCATCATTAATTATAACGCCCGATAAAGCAACCATTCCCCACAAACTCATAATTGAAACAGGTTTGTCGTGTATTCCGTGTCCCCAAAAAACTCCAAGCATTGATAATGGAATCATCATAATAATTATAATCGCTTTGTTTAAGCTTTTAAAATGTAAAATTATTATAAAAACGATAAGAATAAAAGCCAAAGTAAAATATGTTTTTATTTTAGCAAGAGCCTCATTACTAGATTTTTGCTGACCTTGATATTCGTATCTGATTCCTTGAAATTGCGATAAAAGAGCCGGCATAATTTCTACATTAACCTGATTTAAAATTTCGGGAACTGAAGCATAAGGATCAACTGTTTCTGCTTCAACACGTATTTCTCGTGCGCCATTAAATCGGTTAATTGCCACAGGACCTCTTTTTATTTCGTAATCGGCAAGTTCTATTAAAGGAAATTCGCCCATTGCGGTTTTTATTTTCATTGATTCTAATTGCCTTATATTCAGCCTGTTTGATTTTGGATATCGAACCCAAATCCTAAGTTCGTCGCGTCCTTCTTGTAATCGCTGTGCTTGTCCGCCATAAAAACCTTGTCGCACTTGTCGGGCAATTAAATTTTCATCAAGACCTAAAAAGTAAGCTTTTGGTTTTAATTTAAGTCTTATTTCTTGTTTTCCAAGAGCAACGTTTTCCGTAATATCCTTAAGGCTAGGTAGTTCCGATAATTTTTTTATTAAATAGTCTTTAGCTTCTTCAAGTTCGTCGATATTTCTTGAAAGCAGACCGATTGAAACCGGAGCGCCCCATCTATTGCTTCCAGCAACAGTAAATTTTCTTGCTTCAGGAACATCACCAATTTTCTGTTTGACCATATTCGCAATTTCAAAACCTGTAATCGGTAAGCCTTCTAAATCAACAGGATATACTCTTATAATTCCGGCATGTGCGCCAGATTCTTGTCCATTAAATGAGTCTCCAATTGTAGTTCTTATTCTTTCTATTACATCATTTTCAGTATTTAATTCTTTTTTTAAATCTTCGTTAACTTCATAAATTGCATTTTCGAATCTGTTAAGAAATTGAAGAGTTTGTTTTTCGCCGGAACCTGGTGTAAAAGCAATATTTACTTCAAAACGGTTAAAATCAACCATCGGGAAAAATGTGTTTTTTATGTGTCCGCCAAAATATAATCCCAGAGTTATTAAAAAAAGAGCAACCGGAATTCCGATAACTATGTATCGCCAATGCAAAAGCCAAATTAAAATGTAATGATAAATATCGTCTTTAAGCCAATTAATAAATTTATCGAAAAATCTTCTTATGTTTTTACTGTTTTTTTTAGCATCAAAGCTTTTTCGGCTAAGCACTTTTTCGTTTCCGAGATGTGCAGGTAAAATAAAGAATGCTTCAAGAAGCGAAAAAGCCAAGCTTGCGATAACAACAACAGCTACATGAAACATCATTTCCATTCTGGTTGCTGTCATAAATAAAAGTGGTAAAAAGGCAATGATTGTAGTTGTTACTGATGTAATTACGGCAGGAAAAACTTCCATAGCTCCATCAACAGCAGCATGCATTGGTGTTTTACCTTTTTCGAAATGCAGATATATGTTTTCGGCAATTACAATTCCGTCGTCAACTAAAATACCGATAACTAAAATCATCCCAAAAAGGGAAATCATGTTAATTGTTAAACCATATAAATTTCCAAAAATAAACATAGCCAAAAAACTGAAAGGAATTCCAAAAGAAACCCAAAGCGATAATCTTAAACTTAGAAATACTGATAATGAGATTATTACTAGGATTAAACCCATTAAACCGTTGCTTGTTAAAAGGTTTAAACGGCTTTGTAAAATATCGAGATAAGCTCTTGTTATTGTTAGTTTAACGCCAAGGTTTTTATTGTTAAATTCCTTAATGTATTTTTGTGCAAAATTTGTAATTTCTTCTAAATCTTCTTCCGGCAATTTATCAACTGTAATAGAAATTGAGCTTTTTCCGTTTAACCACGATTTGCTTGTAACATCAGCAAATTTCTTTTTTACTTCTGCCAAATCACAAATTTTTAAATTGCTTCCGTTGGATTCTGCTCTTAAAATAATATTTCCGATTTTATTTGGGTCAGTACTTCTCGATCTTAATCTTATCATTAGTTCTTCGTGGTCTGATTTTATTTCGCCTCCCGAAACATCCTGATTATTAGATTGTATTGCTGAAATAATATTGTCGAAAGTAAGATTGTATCGTAATAGTTCTTCTTCTTTAATTTCTACCGAAATTTCTGCTTGTGGATATCCCGAAAGGGAAATTTGGCTGATAACGCCTGAATGATAAAAATCTTCTTCAATTTTTTGAGCGTATTCTTTTAAAGTCATAAGGTCAACATCTGTGCTGTCGTCTGGCGTTAAAGCCATAAAAAGCGCCGAAGCTCTTGATCGTCGTTTCGAAACAATTGGTCTTTCGGCAGCAGAAGGAAGAGAAGATATTCCGTCAACGGCGTTTTTTATTTCCATTAAAACTTCGTTAATATTGTATTCTCCTGTTGTTTCAACTGTTACAATTGATTGGTTTTCGACAGAAGTGGAGTTTATTTCTTTAATTCCGATTAAGCCTCTAATTGATTCTTCAATTCTTGAAGTAACGCCTTCTTCCATTTCGGTTGGCGATGCGCCCGGATAGTAAACCGAAATATTGATTATTCTGCTTTCGAGTTCAGGGAAAAAGGCTTTTTTCATGGAAATTGAGCTAAAACCTCCTGCCAAAATTACCAAAGCAATAATTAGATTTGCGTATATCGGAAATTCAACAAATTTTTCAATGATTTTTCTCATTAGTCAATATCTTTAATTATTATCCTTTTAAAAGTCAAAAATAAGCGTTAATTTAAATTAAATTTCTACATCATATAAAATTGTAATGTATTGATAAAAATGATTAAAATACGGCTGATTTTTTATTTGTGAACCATTATTTGTGTTCCTTCGAAAAAGTTAATAAGTGGTTGCATTACCAATGTATCGCCTTCTGGTAATCCGTTGAAAACCAATGAGTTTTCGTTGTTTATTTTGATTACGTTTATTTTCTTTTTTTGAAGTCTGCCGCCAATAATAACAAAAACTTCATTTGTATTAAAAACTATATTTCGCGGCACTTGCATTGCATTTTTTATTGGATGTCCGGGAAAATTAGCTGTTAAATATTCGCCAACAAGTAAAAATGGGTTTTGATTATTTAAAGGTCGGATAAAAATTCCTTGCGACTGAGTGTTTTCATCTATAAAAAGATTTTTTCTAACAACAGTTCCTATTCGATTTAAATCTGTTTTTTCGGAATAAATTTTCACTTTATCACCAATTTTAATCCATTCAGAATCAAATCGTTCCAGCGGAACCTCAAGTTCCAGTATATCGGTTTGAATTATATGTGCAACTTTACCGCCTAAATTTGCAAAAGCTCCTGATTCAATAAAAACATCGGTATAAGTTCCATTGAAAGGTGCTCTTATAATATGTCTGCTAAGTTGTAGCTCGTCTTTTAAAATTTTATAATAATCGCTAAGCAAGTTTCTGCTTGATAAGAATATTTTTAGTTTTTCATTTTCAAAATCAGGAAAAGCCGGCAGATTTTTATTTATATTAATTGATGAAAAAAAAGTGTTAA
>JAFGWC010000083.1 GCA_016937695.1 Bacteroidales bacterium | reverse complement strand
TAACGTAAATGCACTTATGACGGGCGGCTGAGGTGGTTTTGTGTAGCGAAGCGGAACAAAACTACCGCAGACGGCTGGCATTAAGTGCAATGTTAGGTGCTTTTCATTATGTTTTTACTTTTTAAAAACGTAAATAAAATTCACGTTTTTGTTTTATCTAAAAAATATCTGCATCTCTTTATTTATAAGGGATACAGCAATAATCTTCGTTCTTGTATATGTTCATTTTTTCATTGCGTTGAATTCATTTTATTTATATTTATTTTAGTAATCATCTGATTATCTGAGTTGTAATAAAATCATAAAAACTAAAAAAGACAAAAATATAATCTCTCATTATCAGTAGTTTAGCATTTTTCAGTCTTAAAAATCACACATTTTTGTAGTTTTTGGAAAACATTCACATAGTCAATTGTTTACGTACTAATTTAGCGACTAATTCCAGAGATTGACCTTTAGGTCGCTATCATTTAATATTCATCATTAATTGTCAAATAGATTTTTCTGAACTACCGACTTTTCAATACTGTGTAAATTACCGTTTTTCAGATTACTAATAATTTCAGCCAACGACTTAGGTGTTAAAATTGTAATATCCTTTTGTTCTGAAATTAATTGTCTATTCAAATCAAACATTGGATTATTAATATCAGTATTTTTGTCATACATAACTGCTCTTGGAATATTGTATTCTTTTGCAAACCCCATTGCTAACCTTGCCCCACTATCTAATTTTTGACCTATCATATTCCAACGTTTTGCACTATCTTGGGCATAACTTGCAGCTAAAATAATTGCATCACAAAATAATGCTTGCAGTCTGTCTCGCTCCTTATAACGAGTATTCAGCTCCATTGCTGATTTAAAATCTTCATAATATTCTGTTATCAAAAGTCCACTTTGTTCTACTATATCGTATGCTAAACCCCTGTTTTTTGCAGGTAAAATATTGTTCAGATGACTTGGTAAAATGGCAACGGTTTTTCCACCTTTTAGGGCTTGTTTATGTGCAATACTATCGCAACCAAATGCCAATCCACTTACAATTGTTATATCTTTTTTAACAATTTCTGCTACGATTTTTTGTTCTCTAATTTCAATTTCATCGGTTGGATTGAGTAAACCAATAACTGTAATATTAATATTGTCAATACTTAACAAATTAATATCACCTTTATAAAATAAGAATATCGGTTGCTCACTATCTTTTACATTTCCACGATATTTTGGAAAATTTTTATCACCAATTGCTACAAGTCCGTCACAACTTTCTTCAAATGAATTTAGGGTATTTATAATTTTACTTTTACTATACTCAAAATCATCATATGTGATAGGATTTTCTTGTTTTGAATTATTATTCAATAATGATAAGATTTGTTCAATGTTTTCATTGCCTTTCAGATTTTTTACAATCCACGCCCTACCAATACCTTTAAAGGTTTTGGTAGTTAAAATATTTAATGCGTTATCAGTATATTTCATTATTAGAAAGTTATTATTTTTTAGATACTGTTTTGCCAAAAGAATAAAAAGTAACAGATTTAGCACCATTGTCAAATAATGCTTGAATGGCATCTTCGTCAATGTTAACACTTTTAGTGTATAAATCATCTATGAGTAAAATATCTCTATTTGTTACTTGTTTAGAAATTGTGCAAGTGTTTTTTGTAATTCCAGGATATGGTAAATTACCGTCACCGCCTTCTCCATTTCTGTCTAAATGTGTCGTTCTTGTATTAGTATGCCGAATAATGTATTTAGTTCCATTTTCAAAGTTTGGCAATTTATCAACAACATTACTGATTGTTTCTCTAAAAAGCATTTGGTCTTTTCTATAATATGTTTCTGATTTTGAGCGAGGAACAACACAAATAGTAAGTTTTAATTTTCCAACTCGTCTAAGAATTTGTGGTAAATCTTCATTTAACATTGCAGAAAGTTGCTTTTGGACGAATGGTAGCCTTTCAGGAAAAGGGTCAACATCATTTTTAAAGGTCCAAATCATATTTTCTATGGTGTTTTGTATTTCCCAAGCACCACCACTATTATAATCAGCATGATAAAACGCAGTAGCGTTGTTTTTAATAAATCTCCCTATCAATCTAATTTCATTGTTATCATTGACAAAAAAACCAGTATTCATAACTCTTCCTTTTTTCTTTTCGCCAATTAATTTTTGAAATAACACTCTTTTTTCTTCTGGGATATTATACCATTGCTCTTCTGATAAAATTGTAAAGCTTTCCATTTTTAATAAATCATTGGGTTAATAATTTTAATACCTGCTTTTTTTGCATATTCAATTTCAATCTTTTCGTATTCAAAAGCAATAACTAAATTTGGCGATATTCCCAATTCGGAAATTGCATTTTGAAATTTGTTTACTTTTTCTTTTTTGTCGGTTATTTTTCTGTAAAATATCCCGTCAAATTTTTCAGTTAGTCCGAAATGATTTAAAGTCATTAACACTCTGTCTTTTCTGCAATTTGTAACCAAAAAGGTTTTGTTTGTTTTGGAAAATTTGTTTAAAACATCAGCAATTTCTTCATTAAGCTTTGTTTCTGTTAGAAAACCTTCGTAGTATTCTTCTTTTTTTTGAATTATTTTTTCATAATCAACTTTGGTTAGATTAGGTAACGCAATTTTTAAAAGACTGCGATTAAATCTGTTTTTAGGGTCAAATGATAGATGAATACCATTATTTGTAACAGAATGGATGGCTTTCTTATAAGATAAAAAATTTGAGTAATCTGTATCTATTAAAGTTCCGTCCATATCAAAAAACAAAATTGTATCTACTTTTATTAGATTTTCCATTTTTCTTCTTTTCGTTTTTAACAGTTCTTGTAATGGTGAATGGATACTACTCATTGCACCTAACG
>JAFGWC010000082.1 GCA_016937695.1 Bacteroidales bacterium | reverse complement strand
ATGCTATATGCAATTTGGCCTTCAGATTTATTATAAAAACCGTTTAATCTAACAACAAGATTGTTATTTATCTGATAATCAAGAGCTAACTCGGCAGTTTGTATTCTTTCAGGTTCAAGTTGGTTTAGGTTTGATGCCAAAGTCCATGTATTTGAACCGAATAATTCTGTTGGTGTTGGCGCTCTAAAAGCTTTTCCGCCAATTAACTTAATTGTAAATTTTTCTGAAGGAATAAAAATTAATACAAGTCTTGGCGAAAGCTCATTAAAGTTTTTAGATTTTTCTTTATTTCCATCATTAATATCAGTATAATTAAAAAATTCGGTGTCGTATCTTAAACCTGCAGTAACTTTAAAAAAATCGCCAAACATAGTTCCTGATGAAAATTGAACGAAACTGGCTAAATTGTTAACCGCCTTACCATCAATGTATTCCAACCAAGAGCCTAATGTTTGCTGCTGATTATTAGGATATGGCTCAAATGTTTCGATTAAATCTGTATTTGAATAATGTTCTTTATCACCCGAATAAAAAAGTGCTGTATATTCAGCTGCTGCTAACAATTTTGCATTGTTTGCTAGATTAAAAGAATATTGAGCTCTTGTAAAAATATCCTGAGCGCCTGTTTTTAAATATTCGTTTACAGAATTTGGATAATAATCACCAAAAGCACCATTTCTGTAATAATACATATCCCAATCAATTGCATGGTATTGATGTCTTAAAACATACTCTTGCGAAACTGTTTCGTTAATGTCTTTTTTATATTTCAACACTGCCATACTTCTAAATTCCTGCATAGTCTCTTGATTATCAGGTATTTCAAAAAGCCAGCCATGTCCTGTTTCATAATTTCAGAGTTGAAAATGGTATTGTAAGCTTAAACCATTTAAAGCATCTTTTCCTTCAAATTTTGTAAAAATATATGCACCATGATGATTATCTTTTGTTTCAAATTTTTCATGAAATCCAGCATTGTAAGGATTTGTTTCTGCATCATACGACAAATATTCTTCACCATCGGTTTTATGAAAACTAAAAGAAGTAATATTGCTAAAAATATTGGTTTTAAAGCCTGTTACCACATCATACATATGAGTATTGTTTTCGCCGTATCTTGCGCTTAAAAGCACTCCTTTATTTCCAAAATCTTCAATAGAAATAGTATTCATGGTTAAAACACCATTTGTGGCATTATTTCCTTACAAAGCAGCACCTGGACCTCTAATAACTTCAAGCGATTTTGTGAAAATCAATGGTGTTATTTCCCAAGTGTAAGCAGTTCCATATAAATTATCGTTAAACGGTACGCCATCAACCATTAACAATAGATGGTTATTATTCCATCCTTCAAAGTTTCCTCTGTATCCAACGGTTCTTCTATCATAATCCTGGGAAGGAAAAAATCCTGCATGTTTATACAACATATCATTTAAGCTATTCCAGCCAAAAGATTTAATATAATCTGCACCAAATACAGTGATAACATTTGGTGCAACATTAACTTTTTCTGCTGATTTAGAAGAAGATACAACATCTATATTTAATAATTCTTCAAGATTCATCTCAAACATATCATCAATTGATAATGAATCATCAGTTTGCGCAAAAACAACATTGCTCAAACTAAATAAAAATAGCATTAAGCTAATTTTAATTAATTGTTTAATTTTTTGCATAGCAGTAGTTTTTTTATTAGTTATAGATAAGATAATATTTTTTCAGAAGCGCCCTCTTCTTTAAAATATGAGTTAAATATAAAAAAATATTTTAAATTAGCAATAATATATATTTATACATGTAAATACTTAAATCTAGTTTTTTTAACAAAAAAAAGAGCAATTAAAACATAATTGCTCTTTTTTATCTGTTAATCAGCAGATTAAGCCATTTTTCCGTGGCAATGTTTATATTTTTTGCCACTTCCACAAGGGCAAAGTTCATTTCTGCCAATTTTTTTCTCAACTCTAACAGGTTCTAACTTTTGTTCTTTATCTTTAGATTGACCATCATATCCGTCAGATTCGCTTTTTTGAGTTTTATACTTACTCATATCTAATCTTCTAGGGCCTCTTGCTTGTCTAACTTCTGAAGGATCATTTATAGGTATTTGAGCTTTCATTAGAGAAGAAACAACATTTTTATTATTACTATCCACAACATTTTTAAATAGCTCGTACGATTCAAATTTGTATATTAAAAGAGGATCCTTTTGCTCGTAAGATGCATTTTGCACAGATTGTTTCAAATCATCCATTTCTCGAAGATGTTCTTTCCAAGCTTCGTCAATAGTTGCTAAAATACTTGTTTTTTGAAATGATTTTACTATTTCTTTTCCTTCGGTTTCATATGCTTTTTCCAAATTAACCAAAACTTGAAAAACTTTACTTCCATCAGAAATTGGCACTAAAATATTTTCATATTGATGAGCCTGAGTTTCGTATACTTTTTTAATTACAGGATAAGCATTTTCTGCAATTGTTTGCGTTTTATATTTAAAAGATTTAATTGCTTCATCATAAATTTTGTCTATCATCTCATCAACAGGAAGCTTTAAATATTCATTTTCTTTAAATGGCGCATCAATAGATAATACTCTAATAAGTTCCAATTTAAAATCATTAAAATCAGTAAGTCCATGATTAGCAACAACAATACTTTCACAAACATCATATATCATATTAGAAATATCTACTCCTAATCTTTCTCCATAAAGTGCATGTCTTCTTTGCTTATAAATAACCTCTCTTTGTGAGTTCATAACATCATCATATTCAAGCAATCTTTTACGAATACCAAAGTTGTTTTCTTCAACTTTCTTTTGAGCTCTTTCAATTGATTTACTAATCATTGAATGCTGAATGACTTCACCTTCATCTAATCCCATTCTATCCATTAGTTTAGCTATTCTGTCGGAGCCAAACATTCTCATTAAATCATCTTCAAGAGAAACAAAAAACTGAGAAGAACCAGGATCTCCCTGTCGACCTGCACGACCTCTTAATTGTCTATCAACTCTTCGCGATTCGTGTCTTTCGGTACCAACAATTGCAAGTCCGCCTTTTTCTTTAACATAATCTGAAAGCTTAATATCAGTACCACGACCAGCCATGTTAGTAGCAATAGTTACGGTTGATTTTTTACCAGCTTCAGCAACAATATCAGCTTCTCTTTGATGCAATTTAGCGTTTAAAACATTATGCCTTATTCCTCTAATTTTAAGCATTTTACTTAAAAGTTCTGACACTTCAACTGAAGTTGTACCAACAAGTACAGGCCTGTCATTTTTAGTCAAATCTACAATTTCATTGATAACAGCATTGTACTTTTCTCTTTTTGTTTTATAAACTAAATCTTCTCTGTCAGAACGAGTTATTGGTTTATTGGTTTTAACAACAACCACATCTAATTTATAAATATCCCAAAATTCACCTGCTTCTGTTTCAGCAGTACCGGTCATACCGGCTAATTTATGATACATTCTGAAATAATTCTGAAGAGTAACTGTAGCAAATGTTTGTGTAGCAGCTTCAACTTTCACATTCTCTTTAGCTTCAATTGCTTGATGAAGACCATCTGAATATCTTCTACCTTCCATAATACGTCCGGTTTGTTCATCAACAATTTTAACTTTATTTTCAATTACAACATATTCCACATCAATTTCAAACAATGTATATGCTTTTAATAATTGATTCATTGTATGAACTCTTTCAGATTTTACTGAATAATCAGATAAAATCTTATCTTTATGAGCCATTTTTTTAACATGACCTAATTCAGAATTTTCTAATTCAGACAATTCAGCAGCTATATCAGGCATTACAAAGAACTCATTATCAGATATATCTTTAGATATTAAATCAATACCTTTTTCTGTTAATTCAACTGAATTATTTTTTTCTTCAATAATAAAATAAAGTTCACCTGTAATTTCAGGCATTCTTTTAGAGTTTTCAGCCAAATAAACATCTTCGGTTTTTAATAATAAAGATTTATTCCCTGTTTCACTTAAATATTTAATTATTGATTTTGTTTTAGGAAGACCTTTAAAAGCTCTAAGTAAAAGAATTCCGCCTTTTTCCTTATCGCCTGAAGCAATTAATTTTTTGGCTTCAATAAGTAAATCGGTAACCAATTTTCTTTGTGCATTTACAAGCTTAACAACGTATGGTTTTAATTCTCCAAACATTTGCTGATCGCCTTTAGGGATTGGTCCTGAGATAATTAATGGTGTTCTTGCATCATCAATTAAAACAGAATCGACTTCATCAACTATAGTATAATGATGTTTTCTTTGCACTAAATCATCTGGACTAATAGCCATGTTATCTCTCAGATAATCAAAACCAAATTCATTGTTTGTGCCATAAGTAATATCGGCTAAATATGCATTTCTTCTTTCAGTAGTATTAGGCTGATGTTTATCAATACAATCAATAGACAAACCGTGAAATTCGTATATTGGTCCCATCCATTCAGAGTCGCGTTTTGCAAGATAATCGTTTACAGTAACAAGATGCACGCCTTTACCTGCAAGAGCATTTAAAAAAACCGGTAATGTTGCAACAAGAGTTTTTCCTTCTCCTGTGGCCATTTCAGCAATTTTACCTTGATGTAAAACAATACCTCCCATCAATTGAACATCATAATGAATCATGTCCCAAACTATTTCATTACCACCAGCAATCCATCTGTTTTTATAATATGCTTTATCTCCTTTTATAAAAACTCCATCTCTTTTTGCTGATAAGTTTTTATCAAATTCGGTAGCAGTTACTTCTAATTGTTCATTTTCAAAAAATCTTTTAGCCGTTTCTTTAACAATTGCAAAAGCTTCAGGTAAAATTAGATTTAAAATTTCTTCAATTTTTTCAAGAATAGTTTTTTCAAGTTTATCAATATTAGTATAAATTTCTTCTCTTTCAGCAAAATCAGTTTCATCTTTTTCAACATCAATTTTTAATTGATGTACTTTTTCTTCATCAGATTTTATATACTCTTTGATTCTTTGTTTTAATTCTACAGTTTTTTGTCTAAGTTCATCATTTGACAAACTTTTATAATCAACTTCTAAAACTTTTTCAACTATAGGCCAAATTTCCTTTAAATCTCTATCTGATTTTTTACCAAAAAATTTATTTATGACACTATTTATTCCCATGATATATTATTTTTTCTCTTTTTAAAATATGCGACTTGCAAAAGTATATTATTTTTGGCATAATTCATTATTTATTTATTTATTTTAACAAAGGTAATAGCATCATAGTTTTAACAGCGTCTAAAATCCTAAATATAAAGAAATTACACTTAATCAATTAGTTTTTTTTTTGAATTACTATTTAATAAAATTAAAATCACAAATTGCATAACATTCTGATTACCTTTGTTATACAATGCAACAATAATTATCCATTTTGATGATTAAATTATCAATAAAATAGTAACAAAAGCAGCAAGAATTATTCAATAAATGAAATTTATTTGACATAATATTATATTATTAAAAAAAAAAGTTGTAATATTGCAGCCTGATTTTTGAAAGGTAAACTTTAACAGACGATGAACATGGAATTAATGAAAATAGTAGAAAACGAGTTTAAAAATAAGGGAACTGAGCTTCCTGCTTTTGGTGCAGGTGATACAATAACAGTGCATTATAAAATAAAAGAAGGAAACAAAGAAAGAGTTCAGCAATTTAGAGGTGTAGTTCTTCAAAGAAAAGGTGAAGGAAGTACAGCAACATTTACTGTTAGAAAAATGTCTGGTAATGTTGGCGTTGAAAGAATTTTTCCTATTGATTCTCCATTTATTGATACAATTGATCTTAATAAAAAAGGGAAAGTAAGACGTGCAAGAATTTTTTACTTCCGTAAATTAACTGGTAAAAAAGCTCGTATTAAAGAAAAAAGATTTTAATATAAAATTTATTTTTATAACGAGGCTGTCCAAAAAGGGCAGCTTTTTTTATGCCGCTTTTTTTAAGTAGGAAAAAATTGCCAGATCATTTTTATGAGATTTGATAAAAATCGGGGGAAATTTTTCTTTTCCCATTTTTTAATTTTAATTTAATGAGAATTTGTAAAAAAACGCCAAATAATTTTTCAAAAACATAGTTTCCCAAAACATTTAAACATAATTTGGCCAACTTTTTTAGATTATGAGAAATTACAACTAAACCAAATTCTATTTTCATTTTGTCTAAACCTCCAAGTTTTGTTTAAGTTGCTCAATTTTAGCCTGTAACTCTTCTGAATTGACTTCTTTTAATCCCGGATTTTTTTCGCAGTTGTCTTTTTTTATGGCTGATTCTATATTTGATATAACCGATTCGATTTTCGAGCCATCGATAAATTGCTTATTTAGAGACACATAGCCCATTTCTGCAATCAATTTTACAACTTCAACAAATAAGGTATCGGTCTGATTTTTAAGTCTTTAACTTTTAAAAAGATTAATGGTTCTGAAATTTGGCTGATTGTTTCCCGAAATCCACATGAAATAAATGTTCTCATTCAAAGCTTTTTCAATTTTACGGGTAGAGTAGATATTGTTTAAATAGCTGTAAGGCAAGATTTTAAGCATTATTCTGGGATGAAAACTATTGGTTCCGCCACGCTTATAGCCGGAAAAAATACTGTCAATGTTTATTTTGTCAATTACTTGATTTACAAGCCTTACTGGATGATTTTCCGGAATTCGGTTACCGATATTTTCGTGAAAAATAACAGCTTGATTTGATGTTACGGATTTTAATATTATTTTTACCTTAGTTGTTTGATTTTCAGCTGTTAAGATAATAATTTTAATGAAAAACAACAAAAAAAGAGGGTGTTTTTATATCCTCTTTTTAATTTTTTTAGCTCTATTATAAAAAAAAGAGGCTGAACTCTTTTTAGTCAGCCTCTTTTAGTATAATATGCTTATTATGAGATTATTAAAATTTATTATTATTTATTTTGAATTGTTATCATCAAATTTGAAGAAGTCTAAATCATGTCCCATTTTATCGAATTTTGTTTTCATATATGTTTTATTATATTCATTTGGTTCAACTTCAATCGGAACTACTTTAACAATTTCAAGTCCAAAGCCTTCAAGGCCGATTTTTTTAACAGGATTATTAGTCATCAAACATATTTTTTTTATTCCTAATTCAAGGATTATTTGAGCACCAACGCCATAATCTCTTTCATCTTCTTCAAAGCCGAGTTCAATGTTTGCTTCAACAGTATCTCTGCCTTCTTCTTGAAGTTTATATGCTTTAATTTTGTTAAATAATCCAATACCTCTTCCTTCTTGGTTCATGTATATAATTGCGCCTTTTCCTTTTTTGTCAATTATTTCCATAGCCTTGTGAAGTTGATCTCCGCAATCACATCTTTTAGAGCCAAAGATATCGCCTGTAACGCATGATGAATGAACTCTTAGCAGAACTGGCTCGTCTGGAGTTAAATTGCCTTTAATAAGAGCTACATGCTCAACTCCGTTTGATTTTTGTCTGAAAGGAATTAGGTCAAAGTCGCCATATTTTGTTGGAAGTTTTACTTTTACGCCTTTTTCAATCAATCTTTCAGATTTTAATCTGTAAGCAATCATATCTTCAATTGAAATAATTTTCAAATCAAATTTTTTGGCAATTAAAAATAAATCCGGCAGTCTTGCCATTGTTCCATCTTCATTCATAATTTCAACCAAAGCTCCACCAGGTTTTAGTCCTGAAAGTATTGCTAAATCAATAGCTGCTTCTGTATGTCCTGTTCTTCTTAAAACTCCTCGATTTTTTGCTTTAAGCGGAAATATATGTCCAGGTCTGGCAAGATCGCTTGGTTTTGTTTTGTCATTAACAAGGGCTTTTATTGTTTTTGATCTGTCGGAAGCTGAAATTCCTGTTGTGCAACCATGTCCTATTAAATCAACAGAGACAGTAAATGGAGTTTCGTGTAAAGATGTGTTTTTACCAACCATCAACTCCAATTCAAGTTCAGCACATCTTTGCTCAGGAATTGATGCGCAGATTAAACCTCGACCATGAGTTGCCATAAAATTAACTTTTTCTGATGTAATTAATTCTGCAGAAGTAATAAAATCGCCTTCATTTTCTCTGTTTTCATCATCAACAACGATTAATATTTTTCCTTGTCGAAATTCTGCAATTGCTTCTTCTATTGAATTTAATTTTGATGTAAGGCTTTTATCTTTTTGTTGGTTCCCAGACATTTGTTTTAGCTCCTATAAAATATTTTATCAGCCCAATTAAAAGAGCTGTGTTCATGTAATAAAAATGTGAAATAAAACGCAAAGCTATAATATGAATTTGAATTTTCCGCAAAAAAAAGTCAATAATTGTTAAAGACATGCTTAAAACTATTGATATTGCTATAAAAAAATAAAATTTAAAATAAAATGCCAATATTATTGCGCTTATAAAAGATGTAATTATAAAAACAGGACTTAACCATCTTAATACTTTATGTGATAATAAGCTGAATGACAACCCTTTACGTTTTGAAATTAATTTAGGATAAAAAATGCTTAAATTCTGAAAATTTCCTATCGATATTCTAACTTTTCTTTTAAACTCTGCATTTATTTTTCCACTAACATCTTCATATGCTATTGCTTTCATTTCTAAAATTGAATTGTTATTTTCTTGTTGAATTGCTTTTAGGCTTATATAAAAATCATCAACAAAAAAATTATCAGGTGGAGGATTAAATTTGCTTTTTCTGATTGCATAAAATGCTCCAAATGCGCCCATTATTGTTCCCCATAATATTCCTTCTCTGTGTTTTAAATTAAATTCTAATTCCATATAAGAGTTTTCTTGAATTGATATTCCTTCTTTACTGAATTTTGAATTTATTAATCTGCCGCCTACTAAAGCAATTTTATCATTTTTAAAATGTTTAATTATTTGAAAAATTGAATCTTTATCAAAAATTGCATTCGCATCTGTAAAAATTATTATTTCTGAGTCTATATTTTTAGATAAATTATTTATTATCTTGATTTTACCACTTCTGTTTTCAAATCTTTTGTATTTAATAAAGTCGTATTTTTTGATGTATTCTTCTATAATTTTATCAGTAGAATCGATTGAAGCATCTGAACCGATAAAAAATTCTAATTTCTGCTTTGGATAATTAGAATTAATAACGCTTTCAATTTTTTTTTTGATGATTTTTTCTTCGTTATAAACCGCCATAATTATACTAATTTTTGGCAATTCTGATATTTCGGAATATACAATTTGATTTTGCGATTTATTTAATGATAACAAATATATTATCAAAGGATAAAACAAATATGAATGAAAAATTGACAGTACAGATAGCCAGAAAATAAGCTCAAGAATTAAATTTAGCATTTATTTTTTATTTTTTACCTGATGCTTGTAAAATTCGAAAAGGGTTTTTGATATCTCAAAATTATCAAATTTTTTCAGAAATAAACTATAAGCATTATCTATTATTTTATTATAAAAATCTTCATTTTCAATTAATAATGAAATTTGATTAACAAATTCTGATGGATTATTTGCATTTAAAAGGTTTTTGTTGTGTTCGGCTTTTGTTCCTAAAGAGCCTTTATTTGTGCTAACAACAGCTTTTTTATGCATAAATGCTTCTATTATTTTCACTCTCATTCCGCTGCCAGATTTTAATGGAACTATCATGATTTGTTTTTCTGCAATAAAATCTGATACGTTTTCAATTTCTCCTTCAAAAATTACATTTTTATATTTTATTTTTTTTATAAAATCTTCGGATGCATTTCTTCCTGCAATGTAAAGTTTTATATCAGGAAATTTTTTTAAAAGTAGATTCCAGCAATTTTCTAAAAACCAAATTATACCTTCTGTATTTGGTAACCATTCCAGACTTCCAATAAAATATAATGAAAATTTATCAGCCTTTTTTAATATTATTTCTTCGTTTTTTTCGAATCCAACAGGAATTGTTTGTAAAGGTTTTATATTAGCTAAATCAATGAATTTTTTTTCATCGTTTTTTGATATAGGCAATAAAATATCGTATTTGTTTATTATTGATTTTTCGTATTTTAAAATTCTGTTAGTCAGTATTTTAAGATATGTTTTAAAAAGTATATTTTTATTGTTCTTATATAATGATTTCCAAATTTCGTGTTCAATATTGTGTGCTCTGTAAGATATTAATGAATTGCTGAACTTTTTAATTGTTTTGGCATATTGCATCAAATATAAACCTTCTATTTGAACAATATCGTAAGTGTTTGTTTTTAAAATATTTATTAGTTTATTTTTGAAATTTTTACTTGAAAATCGCTCTAAAATATAAGGTTTTCTTGAAAAAAAAATATTCTTTAGTGCTTTAATAATTTTAACATCAGTATTTAAATAAATATTATCTATTAAAACATTTTTAAAAAGCTCAGAAGGAATATTTTCCTTTTTAATAAAATGTTTTTTTGTATTAAAACTCAACAGATGCGTTTTTTCAAAATGCAAAGACATGCCTTTTGTGATATTATATGTAGCAATTGCACCTCCATCTTTTAATGGATATGGAAATTTTGAGCTTAATATTAATATTTGCATAGATGTATTGAGCTAATAAAAATAGTTCTGATTTTATTTTTTTATATTTAATAAAATATTTGCCGAACTTTCTTTTATAAGTTTCAACTTTAGTAATAAAGTTTTAATTTTAAAAAATGATCTGAAAAATACAATTATCCCTAAAGGAAATATTAATATGCTTATTAACAGATAGTTAGAAATAAGCTTTTTATTGTTTAACATGTATTTCTCTGATTCGATAAGAGGTAATTTTTCTAATTCCAATTTTATATAAGGATTTCCAATATACTTAACAGATAATATGTTATATATGTTTTCATAATCAGAAACAAAATGGTTAAGATTAATATTGTTTTTTATAAAATGATATTTAACAAAATCTTTTAATGTTTTTAAATACTTAGATAAATCTTTTTCTATTAAATAAGATTCTTTTTGTAAAGATGTTAATTTATTAATAATTATTTCATAATCAGGAATTTCAACATCTTTGTAAAAAATTACCGATGGATCTTTTGTCTTTATTTCAAGAACTTTAAATGGTCTTTTAAGAATTTCTAAATAGGTATTAAAATCGAATAAAACTGAATCTGTGGTAGCTTTATATAATAAAAATATGCCAGTCGGTAATGTAAATGCTGACGAAAGCCACATTCCCTGCCAGCTTGGTAATACACCTTCTGTTGCAAATTTCTTTCCCATAAGTGAAATTACATAGTAAATTATAAAAAACAAAATTGAAACTAAAAATGGCATTCCAAAACCACCTTTTCTAATTATTGCACCTAAAGGAGCTCCAATAAAAAAGAAAATAAAACATGCAAAAGATAAAGTTAATTTTTCGTGCCATGCTGCCTGATGTTTATAAATGTTTTTTTCTCTTTCATACATATCTTTTTGTGTGGAAGATATTGATTTTCTTGAACTTATAGCAGTTTCTTTTGCTGTTTCCAAAATCTTTCTTTTTGCATCTTTGTCCAATAAATTATAAATGCTGTCAAGGTTTTTAAGTACGATTAAATTTTCCGGTTTTATTTCGGTAATTATACTGTCTTTAGGATTTTTTATTGCTTTTACATCGTCTGTTACAACACGTTTGCCATATTTAAAATATTTGCTGTTTTTTAAACCGGAAACAAAAATATTTCTTCTGCTATTTAATTCTAATTTAAATGAGTCTACAGAATAAGATAAATCAAAAAGGTCTTTCATTTGATAATGATGTTTAAATAATGTTTCATCAGTACGTTCTAAATCAAAGCCTTTTAGTTCAAAAATAATAGTTTGTTTACTAAAATCATCTTTTCTGTCGGGATATCTTTTTTCTTGATTCCGTTTTTCTTTCATCTCCTCAAAAGTTTTTCCTGAATATAAAGTTACAATCATATATCTTTGATCATCAGTAACTGACATTGTACCAGAATCGGCTAATGTAACTTTTGGATTTCCTCTTTTTTCGGTATGATCATATATCATAAAATCATACATCATTGGATTATTCTGATTTTTGCTTTTTATTTTAATGCTGTATCCTTCAATATCTCTATTAAAAATGCCTGGTTTTATATTTAATTCGGGCCTTTGATGACTAACATCATATAAAATAGAGCCTGATTTTAAATTTGTGTATGGAACAACATTATTTGAAAAGAAGAAAGCGCCAATACTTATTAAAACGGACAAAATAATTAAAGGTATCATAATTCTTTGTAATGAAATACCGGCTGATTTCATTGCTGTTAATTCATAATGTTCGCCTAAATCTCCAAATGTCATTATTGAAGCCAATAAAATGGCTAATGGAAGTGCCATTTGAACTAAACCTGCTGCTGCATATAATAAAAGCTCAGCTATTAAAATCCATTCTAAGCCTTTTCCAACTAAATCATCAATATAAAGCCATAAAAATTGCATTATAAGAATAAATTCTGATACAAAAAAGGTTAAAACCAAAGGGCCAATATATGATTTTAAAACTAACCAGTGAAGACTTTTAAGCATTTGTATATTTTATTTTTAAAACAGCAGCAAATTTAACTTAATTTTATTTAATGATTAAATTTAGATAATAAAAAAGTCCGACAATTTTGTTTTAGTCGAACTTTAAAATTTAAGAATGATTTTTTATTTATAATCCAATTGCTCTTTTAAGATTATTAATTTGTTGATCCCATAAATCTTTACTGTCTTCTATTTCGTCTTCTTCTGCAAAATCAGTAATTATTAATGCAACATCATTCGTTAATTCATCAGTAGTTATTTTAAATTCAAAATAACTTTCAATATCATCCTCATCATCATCTTCCCATTTAAATCTTATATATTCATTCGATTTTTTCATCAATAATTTGGCTGTTTGTTCTGATCCATCCCAAAAGAAAGTAAAATCTTTTGATTTTAAACGAACATCATCAGCAAACCACTCTGCTAAACCACTTGGTGTACTAAATCTTGAATATAATAATTTAGGCGATGTATTAAATGTAAATTCTAACTGAAATTTAATCTTTTCCATAATTCTGCAGTTAATGCTTTGCAATATATGTAAAATAGTTTATATTAAAAAATAAAAAATTGATTTGTATTTGTCAGAATAGTCTTTGTTTAATAGTAATAATGAAATTTATTTCGAATGTTTTTTAGAGGATAGGTTTTTTTAATATTTCCTTTCAATATTTTTATATGTATCTGATAAAATATCTATTTGCATGTTTATATCTTCAGCAATTTCGTCGGTTTTTTTAAAAATATTATTCTTCTTTTCTTCAGATATTAGGAAATCTACTTCAATAAATTCATATTTTATTTCTTTTATTTTTACAAGATAGCTTTCTAATTTTAGATTTATTATTTCTTTTTTATCTGCAAATTCGCTATATGTTTGTTTTCTTTGTTTGTAATTATTTAAAGTATTCTCATATTCTTCTCTAAGCTCTTTTCTTTCTGCTTTTTGCATTTTATCTGTAATTTCTTTAATTTTTAAATTAATTTCAGAAATATTAAACCCTTTTATTATTTTATCTAATTCTTCTTCTTTTTTCATCAACTCTTTTGTTTGATCTATAAAATCTTCAACCATAACAATAATATCAATGAAATTTGCCTGATGTATAGGATTAATTTTATTGTATTTTCCGTTAATCTCTTTTTGCTCTTTTAGCATTTCATTTATTATTTTTTGATGATTAATAGAAAGACTATTAACTAATTTGTCTTTTTTATTATTTATTAACCAATCGTAATTGTTTGATTTTGAGATGTTTCTTTTTTTTATAATGAGTTTTTTATAATCGTCTCTAATTAAAAAGGAATGAATAAAAGTAATAATCCATGAAATAAATATTGAAAATGATAAAAAACCAAACATAGCAGAATTAGTACTACCGCTTAAAAAAGATAAAAACAACAAAAATAAAGGAGCTGCATAGAATATTCCAAACAATATCCATTTTGTGTTTTTTGTTTCAAATCCGGCTATTATGAAGGACATCCAATGAACAGGAATTATAAATGCTATTAAATTTATCCAACCTGCACTTACTTTTGCTTGTTCATTTTTTTTTGTAATTACTTCCATTTTTCTGTTTTTATCGTTCGAATAAATGTCTGAAAAAAAAATGATATATTAAAAAAAATAGATAGTTTTTAGTTTAATTTGCTTAATATTATTAATTGGCATTGTAATTGAAATTGTTATTTACTATTATAAATTGGTAATTATTAATGAGTTTGTTTAATAATATCTTAAAAAATAAGCTTTTCTGGTTAATATTGGTTTTTATTTTTTTTTCAACAAAAATATTCGGCCAGTATACATTGGAGTGGGCAAAAATTTATGGCGGAGATGCTTGGGATGAAGCTTTTAAAGTTGCTGAAACTACTAATGGCGATTTAATTCTTGCCGGATATACAAAAGCTCAGGAAAAGCATTTATGGATTATTAAACTCGATGAACAAGGTTTTTCCAAATGGGGAAAAACTTATAAAGCTAAGCCTGAATCTCAGGCAAAAGGTATTGTTATTTCTAAAGATTCTAATATAGTTGCTGCCGGTTTTTCGGTTAAACCTTATCAATTTCAAAGCGATTTATGGATTTTGAAATTAGATAAAGATGGCAACGAATTATGGGATAAAAATTACGGTGGCGATGGGGAAGAAGCAGCTAATGATTTAATCGAAACTTCTGATTTGGGTTATGCAATGTCCGGATATTCCACAACAAACGAAAGCTATAATGAGGATGCTTGGGTTTTGAAATTAGATTCTGCAGGAAATAAACTTTGGGATAGAACTTTTGGTGGCGATAAAGCTGATTATGCTTATGGTATTGCAGAAACTTCAGATAAAGGACTTGTTGTTTGCGGAACTACAAGCTCAAGAGGTGAGTCGTACAAAGCCTTTTGGGTTGCAAAAATGGATAGCGCAGGAAATGATTTATGGGATGAAGTTTATCCCTTTAATAAATGGGATGTGGCTACTTCTGTTACTCAGGGTTTGGATGATTTTATTTATGTAACTGGCTATACCAGAACGTATTCCATTATTGATTATGATATAATTTTAATTAAACTTGACCAAAACGGCAAAGTTATTTGGACAAAAACTCACAGTTGGGGCAGATGGGACCAAGCTACTTCAATTACTTCTACTTTTGATAACGGAATAGCTGTGGCCGGATTTACACGCTCAGGCGAAGTGCTTTCTTCTGATTTTGCTGTTACTAAATTTGATGAAGAAGGTAATATTTTGTGGGAAAATATTTTCGCAAGGCGTAGCCTTGATTATGCAAACGATATTAAGGAAACTAGAGATAATGGTTTATCTGTTTGCGGAACAACATATATGCAAGGCCGTGGATGGGATTTTGCTCTTTTAAAATTTGCAAATGAAGATCAGCCTGTTATTTCTTTTAATCAAGATTCTGTTTCAACAAGTATTAAAGAAATTTTCAATCTCAAAGCCTGCATAAAAGTTAAAAGTAATCTTAAAAACATTCAAATTTTGTTTAACGATTCTTTAATTGTAAACAATGCAAATAAAAATGCAATCAGAACAGAATCAGTAGATTGCGATATTCCCTTAAAAACTATCTTAAACTTAAAAAGAGGCGAAAATAAAGTTGAAATTGTTTTAACTGATTATAAAGAACATCAAGTTAGAAAAGATTGTAAAATATTTTTTATTCCGCCTTCTGAAGTTATTTGGTAAACAAAATCTTAAAAAAAACCTGCCAATAAATTAATAATCAGCAGGTTTTGGAAAATAATAAACATCAAAATTTTTATTTAAAAGCTTTTTCTAAAAGTCCATCGCCGTTTAAGCTTAATCTTTTAAAATAATCCGGTACAGTTTTACCCATAAGTTTATCAACATATAGTTTTGCAATATATTGACCAAGCATAAAACCTTGTCCGCGTAAACCTAAAAATAAACCTAAGTCTGTGTCAATTAGCATTTTAGGCTCAATATAATAACCTGCCCAAACTGCCTGAAAACCAACAGATGAAAGTTCCGGCAACCAATCAACAAATACTTCCGAAACTATTTCAAGAAAGTCTTTAGAGTTTATTTTTTGGTTTTTATCTGTTTCTCGAGCTTCAATTTCCGGAGATGCACAACCAATTATTTGTCCGGTTTCTGCAAGTTGTTGTCCGTAAACTGCACTAAACCCTTTATATTTTCTTCTGTCAATAACCATTGGCAAAGGCGAATTATTTATTCCCATATTCGGCAATCGCCTTGTTATAAATGCCTGATGTTTAACAGGATATATGCCTGTTTCTATTCCTAATTTTTTAGCAAATTCATTTCCTTGCGGACCTAATGCATTAATAAATTTTTCGGAATGATATTCGATAAATTCTTTATTATGATTTTGGACTAAAGAAATGTATGTTTTTCCTTCTTTTTTTATATCAATAAGCTTGCAATCTTCCAGAACTTCACCACCTTTATTAATTCCAATTTGCCTTATTAAATCTATAACTTTTCCTGGAGTTGCTTGCCAACAGTTTTTGGTAATTAATGCCGATTGGTATGTTTTTAGATTTTTATTAAAATATGGTGAAATTTTATCTGTGAAATTATTTGGGTTAATCATTTCAGCATCAGACCATTCCATCGATTTTTCAAGAGCTTTATACATTTCATTGTCATGAGCAAAAGTTACATAGTTAATTGCTCTGTAATCAATATTTTTTATTTCTTGAAGATTTTTAAATATTTCAAGATTATGATTTGCAATATCAGAAAGTTCAGGCAAACTAAAATTTGGCCTTCCGCCCGCAATATTTCGCCACGATGCGCCACGACCATAATTTATAAGCACCGGTTTTTGTCCTGTTTCCGATAAATATCTGAATAAAGCGCTTCCGCCAATTCCACCTCCTGCAATTAATATTTGTGTTTTAACAATTCTTGGATTTTTGTTTTTTGCCGATGTTATTATTTGTTCTTTAATATTATTTGGGTATAATTCACCCATCGAAACCTGATTAGATAAAGGTCCTCTTGGTGTTGCGTCGCCAACAATTTGTATTCCATATTCTCTTATCGATTGTTTTAATCTTGGAATACATCTTTTTCCTCTGCAAGCTCCCATTCCAAGTCTTGTTGTGTGCTTTATTTCGTCTATTGAGATAAATTTTCTGTCGCCAACAATTGCAAGTATTTCGTCCATTTTAACATCATCGCAATGGCAAACATATGTTTCAGATTCTATTTTATTTTCTGATGAGCTTATTTCAATTTCTTTTGGATAATTTTCTTTAACAATAAAGCCTCTAACTTTAAGTAAATCAGCACCTTGAATGTTGTTAGATTTTACTCTGGCAATATTAGTTTTGTTTGGTTTTTTTAATATTTTTTCTATAAATCCTTCGCCCAATTTTTCGCCATTATTATCAACAAGAAATACTTCTGCGCCGTTTTCAACTTCATATTCAATTGGTAAAAAAAGCCAATCTTTTTTCAAATTATATCCAAAAATAGCTAATCCGGGGCATTGGTAAACACAATCCATGCAACCAATACACTTGTCGAAATCAAGTTGAGGAACTGTGCTTGTTGATGTTTTTGTAATTGCTCCGTGTGGGCACGAAAACTCGCATGGATTACAAGCAAAACCATATAAACAGTCGATTTGAACAAAGGGTTTTTCAAACATTCTTTCTTCTGTAGGTTTATAAGGTTTTTCTATAACTTTTGTCGGATGTTGCTGAGAATCAATATATTCCTTCGAAGTTCTTAAAAAAGAATCGTAATCATATTTCTGATTTAATGATTCTAAAATTTCATAAGCAATTTGTTGTCCTTTTAAAACGGCACTTGTTCCTTCACCAATTCTAATTGCATCGCCAGCGCCATAGCAATTTCTTCCAAAAATTTCATTTCCTTTTATAAGTAGTTGATCGTCAGAAACTAATCCTGTGCAAATATTTATTGCATCAATTCCTTCAACTATTTGTTCGGTTCCGGGAATTGCTTTAAAATTTTTACAATCGGCAATAATTGCGCCCGTTATTCCGGTATGATTTTTATTTGGAACTGCCTTAATAAGAATTTTTGATGTTAAAATAGGAATTCCCAATCTTCTAACTCTGTTTGCTTGTACAGGAAAACCACCTTCATTTTCCTGAGCTTCAATAATAGCTTTAACATTTGCACCTGCTTGCATAAGCTGATAAGAAGTTAAATATCCGATATTTCCAGCGCCAACTGAAAGAATATTTTTACCCAAAAGAGTAAATTCCATATTCATCATTTTTTGAACAACAGCTGCTGTATAAACTCCGGGCAAATCGTCATTTTCAAAAGTCGGCATAAACGGAACAGCGCCTGTTGCAATTACAAGTTGCTCAGCATCAACATAATATATTTCATCTGTCTTTATGTTTTTAACTGCAATTCTTTTTCCTTCCAATAAATCCCAAACTGTAGAATCAAGAAAGATTCCATCATGATTATCGCCTGCAAGAGTTTGTGCTATTTCAAAACCACGCATTCCGCCAAACTTTTTTTCTTTCTCAAAAAAGAAAAACTGGTGAGTTTGCATTAAAAATTGCCCGCCAATTTGTGAATTATTATCAATTACAATATTATCGATATTATGATTATTTAAAATTTCTCGGGTTGCAAGTCCGGCAGGGCCGGCGCCAATAATTGCAACAGTTGTTTTATATATTTTTGTAGCTTCTTTTTTATTGTAGCTTATTAAACTTGGTGTGTAGTCTTTAGGAATTTCTTTAACTTCATTAACGCCATCAACAGTTGTAATGCAAATTCGTTTAATTTGGCCATCAACAAGCATTTCGCAAGCACCACATTTGCCAATTCCGCATTCTAAGCTTCTTTCTCTGTTTTTTAAACTGTGACTGTGAACAGGATAACCTGCTTGATGAAGCGCAGCGGCAATTGTAAATCCTTTTTCGGCAGAAATTTTTTTTCCATTAAAAATAATGCTAACTTTTTCTTTTGCAGGAACTTCTAATATCGGATGTTTTTCTATTTTATACATGGCAAAGTTTTATTTTTTACCATGTAAAATTATAGTTTATACTTTTTTTATCAAATGACCTTTGTCATTATAATTAAATCAAAATGATGATTTTGCTCATAAATTTTAATAAAAAAAGCATATCAGATTTTATACAGATTTTTCAGTATTATTCTCGTCTTTTTTTTTTATTACTCTTTTCACAATTCGATTTATTCCAACTAGTACAATAAATCCTAAAATTGCAGTTAAAACCCATTCAAGAATATTAAAAGTATCTGCATCAATCATTGTTTTTCTTGAAAAAAGTCCCCAGCCATTTTTCCAACTTCTTACAGCAAAAAAATGTGATAACAAATCAACTGATAATAAACCGGCTATCCAACCAATTCCATTAGATAATATTTCTTCAATTATTGTTTTTGAGTGTTTTAGTTTTTTCATTTTTTAAAAGTAAGATTTTTATTTTAAGCCAAAATTAAATTTATCTTTTTAATTTTAATAAAAAAGATAAATTATTTTATTGGTTCTAATCATTTTTTTATCTATTTTTGAAATGTAATTGTAAAAAAGAATGATAATGATTTTTAATATGAACAATAATTTCTCTAATAATAATTCAAATAATAATTATTTGTTTAAGAGAAGGTATTGTTTATAAATTTTAACAGATAAACACTAAAGCCTTCCAAATTCAGGAAGGCTTTTTTTATTTTAAAAATATGAGAATTAATAATCAAAATATAAATAATAATAATAATCGTCCACCATAGGAAAGGAAGAGTATATTGTTATTATAATGTCAAATCCTTTCTAAGTTTAACTAAGAAAGGATTTTTTTTATCATCTAAAATAAATTAATATGGAAACAGAAATCAAAGTTAAAAAGGCTTTCGATCAAAGATTGCAAACTGAAGTAATGCTTAGAGATGTGAAAACTATTTTCAAATCAAAATTGAGCCAAATGCTTAATTTACATGAAGTTAGTGCACCATTATTTGTAAAGTCAAATACCGGAATAAACGATGATTTGAATGGAATTGAAAAGTCGGTTATTTTTACAGCAAAATCTATCGAATTTGAGAGTTTAGAAATAGTACAATCTCTAGCTAAGTGGAAAAGATTGAAATTATCTGAATGGAAAGTTCCTGAAAATCAAGGTATTGTTGTTGAAATGAAAGCTTTACGTCCAAGTGAAGACATTTCACCTATTCATTCGATTTATGTTGACCAATGGGATTGGGAAAAGCATATAAAAAGCGAAAACAGGAATTTGGAATATTTAAAATTTACTGTAGCAAATATTTACAAAAGTATATATGAAACTCAAAAAGAAATTTGTAGTAAGTATAGCGAATTAGATTTTTTTTTACCTTCGGAAATAACTTTTATTCATTCAGAAGAATTGCAAGCTCTTTATCCACAGCTTAATTCAAAGCAAAGAGAATTTGAAATATCGAAACAATTTGGAGCTGTTTTTATAATTGGAATCGGGCATAAATTGGCTGATGGAAAAGAGCATGATTTGCGCGCTCCTGATTATGACGATTGGTCAAGTTTTACAAAATCAGGTTTTCGCGGACTTAATGGTGATATTATTGTTTGGAATCCTGCAATCAATAGCTCTTTTGAAATATCTTCGATGGGAGTTAGAGTTGATAAAAAAGCTTTAATTTATCAGCTAGAATATACTAAAACATCTAAAAGGAAAGATTTGTTTTTTCATTCAAAATTATTATCAGGACAGTTAAGCAGCTCTATTGGCGGCGGAATTGGACAATCCAGATTAGCAATGCTAATTTTACAAAAAAAACATATTGGTGAAGTGCAAGCAAGTTTATGGTCAAAAGAAGTTGAAAATCAATACTCTATAGACTTGCTTTAATCTTCACATTAAATTTAAAACTATAATGCTAAATTGTTAAAGTTATGAAATTCAATCGCTTAACAATTTAGCAATTAAATTTTTTAATATCTATTAATACTATAATTATTTTTTAAAAGCATGTAGTCATTAATATAATGTTCAAGCATTGTTGAATCGCTTTCTCTTATAAAAGCAGAACCTTGATTAGGTTTTATGCTGTATTCTGATTTAAAGTCCTCGCTAATTACTTTTGAATAATCAATAATACAATACTTATTTGTAAAAAAAGTATCGTTATTATAGGGCAAAGTATATAATTCGCCACCATTATCAATAAAATCCTGAATTAAATAATTCTCATTTAAACTTATAAAATTAGGATTTACTAAGATTTCAACATTTAAACCTTCATCGAGTTTATCCATAAGAATTTGATAAAGCTTTTTATTACTAAACCATATATTTGCAAACCAAATTGAATATTTCGCCTTTTTTATTTCATTCAATATCTGCTTGTTTAAGCTTTCTTTTTCTATTCTCGGATTTGAAATTAAATAATTAATAATCATAAGCTAGGTTTTAAAAAGTTAAAAAAAATTGTTAATATTTTGATTATTAAGATTAAATCAGTAAATTTGATTAAAAATTAATCAATAATGCGATTATAATATAATCATTTTGTGATTAAATGACAAATAAAATTTGAAAATTTTACAGTTTAATTTTCTATTTGTTTGTAAATCAAAAATTTAATATTAAATATTTTTTTTATGTATTTTGGAGCTAATATTAAGCTTGTAAGAAAAAGAAAAGGTAGAACTCAGAGTGAGATGGCTGATTTTTTAAAAATGAAACGCTCCACTTTAAGCGGATACGAAAACGGAGTTGCTCAACCAAATATCGAAAGTTTAATTTTAATATCTGAGTATTTTAATATCTCAATTGATACATTGTTAAAAATAAATTTATCTAAATTATCTGAAAGTCAGTTATCGGAAATTGAAAAAGGATTTGATGTTTTTATAAGT
>JAFGWC010000081.1 GCA_016937695.1 Bacteroidales bacterium | reverse complement strand
CGGTATTTAAAATACGGGTTTTGGTATATGTAATTTGGCCTTTTACTTTGTCGTTATATATTTGCGGTGGCGGAAAACTGTCTAATATGCAGCTTGGGAAACAATAAAAATTAATTCTAAATATTAAGTTGTTTTATTTTTTCAATTAGATAAATGGATAGATGAAGAATTTGTTTGTACATTTGTGTGTTAGAAAAACAACAAGGGTTTCAGAAATATTCTGAAACCCTTGTTGTTTTTGGTGGGAATTACTGGATTCGAACCAGTGACCCTCTGCTTGTAAGGCAGATGCTCTGAACCAGCTGAGCTAAACTCCCTTTTTTTGCTAAACATTTCTGTTTAGCGGATGCAAATATAAAGCTAATTTTAATTTTCACAAATTATTTTTAAATAAAATAAAAAAAAAAATTAATTTTGTCATAATTTCAACTATTTTGAATTTCAATAAATAAATAACATATATGGATAAAAGCAAATTTAAATACGACCCTGAATCTCTTGAATTTAAAGCTCAAGACAATAGTTTAAGAGCTCGCTTTTTTAGAGAGTTTATTGGCCAATTTTTTACAGGTATTGTTATTGCATTTATACTGTTTTTAGTAGCTTCTTATATTATTGTTCCACCTAAAACAAGAAAACTAAAGAGAGAAAACGATCAATTAAAAAAAGAATATGCTAATTTAAACGAAAGATTTCTTGAAACCGAAAAAGTTTTAGTAGATATAAAAAAAAGAGATGAAAATATTTACAAAGCTATTTTAGAATCTGATCCAAATGAATTTAAAAGAAGAGACAGCGTTGTTAGTATTAAAAATATCTTCGAAAGATATTCCGGAATGAATGAGATTCAAATATCTAATTTTATTAGTGAGCAAATTGACAAGCTTATGATTTCTCTTAATAAAGATACAAAAAAGTTTTCTGATTTAGCTGAAGTTTTAAGCACAAAAGAAAAAATGTTGATAAATATTCCTTCAATACAACCATTAGAAAATAAAAATTTAGATTTAATTGTTTACGGTTTTGGAAAAAGAATAGATCCAATATACAAAACTCCTGCTTCGCATAATGGTTTAGACTATAGCGTACCTGAAGGCACAAAAATATTTGCAACAGCAGAAGGCAACGTTACTTTTAGCGGAAATAAAAGAGGCGAAGGTGACATAATAATTATTTCGCACGGATATGGTTTTGAAACTAGATATTCGCATCTAAGTAAAAGTTTTGTTCAACCAGGTAAAAAAGTTAACAGAGGTGATGTTATTGGTTTAGTTGGTAATACTGGCAAATCAATGACTCCTCATTTACATTACGAAGTAAGAGTTAACGACAAGCCAGTTAATCCTGTAAATTTCTTTTTTGCCGATTTATCGCCAAGTCAGTACGACAAAATGATTAAATTATCTGCAAGAGGTGGTCTTAGTCTTGATTAATTACATTTTTTTAATCTCTAATTTTATAAAAATATTAATATGTTAAAACTACAAATTTTACACATAAGTTTTATCTTTTTTATATTTTCTTGTCAAAGTTCATCCGGACAAATGGAAAACGATAATACTTTAAAAAGCAATAAGACATATACTGATAAAAGCCAAACAGAAAAGTCTGAATCAAATACAAATGATACCATTTCAATAATTGGCGTAGGCGATATAATGCTCGGCACAAATTATCCTAAATCTCCAAATTATTTGCCGCCAAATAACAATTGCAAACCGCTTTTAGAAGAGGTTATTCATATTTTAAAAGATGCAGACTTAACATTCGGAAACAATGAAGGCGTTTATTCCGATAATACTTCAACAGCAAAATCGTGCAGTAGCGATAATTGCTACAGATTTTCTATGCCGGAAAAATTTGCAGATTGCTTAACAGAAGCCGGTTTTGATGTACTAAGTATTGCGAATAATCATGTTGGTGATTTAGGCTCGTACGGAAGAAATAATACTGTTAAAGTTCTTACCGAAAAAGGTTTTAATTTTGCAGGATTATCAACACATCCATATACAACTTTTGAAAAAAACGGAATAAAATACGGTTTTACTGCATTTGCTCCAAACGAAGGAACTAATATCATTACAGATATTAAAAATGCAAAAAAAATTGTAGAAATGCTAGATAGCATCTCAGATATAGTTATTGTTTCTTTTCATGGCGGAGCCGAAGGCAATAAATATCAGCATGTTACAAAAGAGGTTGAGACTTTTTTAGGTCAAAACAGAGGAAATGTATATAAATTTGCTCACGAAGTTATTGAATCAGGAGCCGATATAGTATTTGGTCATGGGCCACATGTTACCAGAGCTGTTGATATTTACAAAGACAGATTTATTATTTATAGCATGGGGAATTTTTGTACATATAGAAGATTTAACTTATCAGGGCCAAATGGTATCGCTCCTATTGTAAAAGTTTTTGTTAACAAAAAAGGTGAATTCTTAAAAGCAAAAATATTTTCTGTTCAGCAATATGAACACAAAGGAACTTTATTAGACTCTCAAAACAGAGCTTTTGAAAAAATTAAAACTCTAACGAAAGAAGATTTTCCTGAACTAAGTATTTATTTTTCAGATAATAATGAAATATTTAAAGGGAAATAATTAAAGGAAATCTTTTTATTTAGTTTATTTTTACTCAAAATTAAAATATATTTCATTTATGGATAGCGAAGAACAAATTCCGGATAAACTATATTATACAATTGGTGAAGTTTCGTCAATGTTTAACGTAAATGCCTCGCTTATAAGATATTGGGAAAAAGAATTTCCAATAATTAAGCCTAAAAAGAACAAAAAAGGAAATCGTTTTTTCACCAAATCAGATATTGAAAATTTCCATATAATCTATCATCTTGTTAAAGAAAGAGGAATGACCCTTAAAGGTGCTAAAATTAAGTTAAAAGAGAACAAAGAAGATACCATTAATAATTTTGAAATCATTCAATCTTTAAAAGACATAAAACAAAAATTACTTGAGATAAAAGATCAATTATAAAAAGCAAAACAAAATCTTATTTAAAATTGGAAACAGTTTAAGCAAAAAAAGTGAAAATTAAAGAAATTATAGAAGAACTTGAAAATTATGCTCCATTATCATATCAAGAAAATTATGATAACTCAGGATTAATTATTGGATCTGCAAATACAGAATTTAAAGCTGCACTTTTATGTATTGATATTACTGAAGAAATTATTGAAGAAGCAATAATAAAAGGAACAAACCTGATTATAAGCCACCATCCAATTATTTTTTCAGGATTAAAATCTCTTACAGGAAAAAATTTTGTTGAAAGAAGTATTATAAAAGCTATTAAAAATGATATTGCAATTTATGCTTCTCATACAAATATGGATAATGTAATTAATGGAGTTAACAAAAGAATTTGCGAAAAACTAGAATTAATAAACTGCAAAGTTCTTGAACCTTCAAAAAACAATCTAAAAAAACTAGTTACATTTATCCCTGAAAATAAACTTGAGAAATTAAAAATTGCTGTTTTCGAAGCAGGCGCTGGACATATCGGAAAATATGATAATTGCAGCTATAATATTTCAGGAGAAGGCTCTTTCAGAGCTTTAGAAAACACAAATCCATATGTTGGAGAAAAAGGAAAAATACATTTAGAAAAAGAAATTAGATTTGAAACAATTTTCCCAATACATTTGCAAAATAAAATTATTTCAACACTAATTAAAAATCATCCTTATGAAGAAGCAGCATATGATATCTATTCGCTTGATAATAAGAATGATAACATAGGCGCAGGAATGATTGGCGATTTAGAAAATGAAATTGACGAAGAAGAATTATTAAACAAAATAAAAGAAATTTTTAACGCACAAAGCATAAAACACACCAAATTTTTGAATAAAAGAATCAAAAAAGTTGCTTTATGTGGCGGCTCAGGAAGTTTTTTATTAAAAAATGCAATTAGCAAAAAAGCAGACGTTTTTATTACGTCAGACTTTAAATATCATCAATTTTTTGATGCAGAAGAAACAATATTAATAGCTGATATTGGGCATTACGAAAGTGAGCAATATACAAAAGATATATTTTTTGATATTCTTACGAAAAAATTCCCTAATTTTGCATTTTATTTTACGGAAATAAATACTAATCCGGTAAATTATTATTAACATATGGCGAAAAAGGCAGCAGAAAAAACCGAAATTTCGGTTGAAGAAAAATTAAAAGCATTATACAATCTTCAGCAAGTAGACTCTGAAATAGATAAAATCAGAACACTAAGAGGCGAATTACCTTTAGAAGTTAGAGACTTAGAAGACGAAATTGAAGGATTGCAAACAAGAATCAATAATTTTGATGAAGAAACTAAAAATCTTCAAAATATGATTTCTGAAAAAAAGAATGCTATAAAAGAATCAGGAGTCTTGATAAAAAAATATGAAGACCAGCAAATGAAAGTTAGGAATAATAGAGAATTTGATGCTATTTCAAAAGAAATTGAATTTCAGAATCTTGAAATTCAACTTAGCGAAAAAAGAATTAAAGAATATACCGATCAACTTTCTGATAAAAAAGGAATTATTGAGGACTCTAAAGAAATCTTAAAAGATAAAAATGAGGATCTTAAACTTAAAAAAGGTGAGCTAGATGAAATCATTTCAGACACTAAAAAAGACGAGGAGAAACTACTTAAAAAGTCCGCTAGCATTGAAAAACTAGTAGAAGAAAGATTAATAAATGCGTATAAACGAATTAGAGAAAATGCTTTAAATGGTTTAGCAGTAGTTTGTATTGAAAGAGATGCTTGTGGTGGTTGTTTTAACAGTCTGCCTCCTCAAAAACAATTAGATATTGCAACCAGAAGAAAAATAATTGTTTGTGAACATTGCGGAAGAATTTTAGTTGATAATAATATTAATGATATTCTAACTGAAGAATAATACTGTATTACAAAAATTATTATCAGTATAAGTACTAAAAAAGATTTTTTACTACTTGCAAGTTAAACTGCAATTAGTAAATTTAAACTTTTTATCGTTTTAAAAACAATTTATAATTTAAGTGCAAATACAAATTAGATAACAATACTGATATTCTTTTTTTCTCGGATGTTGAAAGACCAAAGTCGGAATAAATTTCAATTCCGACTTTGGTCTTTTTTTTAAACTAAAATTCATATAATATAAAACCTTACAGACATGGCTGTTACTGAATTTCAAAAACAAATACTTATAGGAATTCCGGAAATTTTACCGGAAATAAAAGAATTAAACCCTAATATTAGTCACGCCCCAAAAAGGAAAGATGTCTTAAACAAACAAGAAAAAAAACTTGCTTTAAAAAATGCATTAAGATATTTCCCTAAAGTTCATCATAAAATATTAGCAACAGAATTTGCAAAAGAGCTTGAAAATTATGGTAGAATTTACATGTACAGATTTAGACCAGATTATAAAATTTATGCAAGAAACATAAACGAATATCCTGCAAAAACAAAACAAGCCGCAGCAATAATGCTGATGATACAAAACAATTTAGATTTAGTAATTGCTCAACATCCCGAAGAGCTTATAACTTATGGCGGAAATGGAGCAGTTTTTCAAAACTGGGCTCAATACCTGCTTACAATGAAATATCTTGCAGAAATGACCGAAGAGCAAACTTTAGTAATGTACTCAGGCCACCCGATGGGATTATTCCCATCACATAAAGATGCACCACGCGTTGTTGTTACTAATGGAATAACAATTCCAAATTACTCAAAACCAGATGATTGGGAAAAATTCAATGCGCTTGGAGTAAGCCAATACGGACAAATGACTGCAGGTTCTTACATGTATATCGGCCCTCAAGGAATTGTTCACGGAACTACAATTACTGTATTAAATGCCGGCAGAAAAATATTAAAAGAGAATGAAAAAGATTTAGCAGGAAAACTTTTTGTTACATCCGGGCTTGGCGGCATGTCTGGCGCACAAGCAAAAGCCGCCGTAATTTCAGGAACTATATGTGTTGTTGCAGAAATAAATCCATATGCAACTAAAAAAAGAAATGAACAAGGCTGGGTTGACGAAATACATAAAAATCTTGACAAATTAGTATTACGTATAAAAGAGGCTAAGGAAAATAAAGAAGCTGTCTCTCTTGCATATCAAGGAAATATTGTTGATTTATGGGAAAAGCTCCTAGAAGAAGACATATATGTTGATTTAGGCTCTGACCAAACTTCATTACATAATCCTTGGGCTGGCGGATATTATCCTGCAGGTTTAAGTTTTGAAGAATCAAATAAAATGATGTCTGAAAACCCGGATAAATTTAAAGAATTTGTTCAAAAATCATTAATAAGACAAATAAATGCCATTAATAAATTCGCTAAAAAAGGAATGTACTTTTTTGATTATGGAAATGCATTTCTTCTTGAAGCAGGAAGAGCCGGAGCTGATGTTTTAAAAAAAGATGGTACTTTTATTTATCCTTCTTATGTTCAGGATATTATGGGCCCAATGTTTTTCGATTACGGCTTTGGACCATTCCGTTGGGTTTGCACATCTTCCGACCCAAAAGATTTAGAAATTACAGATAAAATAGCTTCTGAAACATTAAAAGAAATAGCTAAAACAGCGCCTAAAGAAATATTAGGCCAATTACAAGACAATATTCATTGGATTGACGAAGCAGGAAAAAACAAACTAGTTGTCGGCTCGCAAGCCAGAATTTTATATGCAGATGCAGAAGGAAGAATTAAAATAGCTGAAGCATTTAACAATGCTATAAAATCAGGAAAAATTTCAGCACCAATAGTTTTAGGCAGAGATCACCACGATGTTTCAGGAACAGATTCGCCTTTCCGTGAAACTTCAAACATTTATGATGGTTCAAGTTTCACTGCTGATATGGCAATCCAAAATGTAATTGGCGATTCATTTAGAGGCGCAACTTGGGTTTCTATTCATAATGGCGGAGGAGTTGGTTGGGGAGAAGTTATAAATGGCGGATTCGGAATGTTACTTGATGGAACTGAAGATGCAGACAGAAGACTTAAACAAATGCTTTTTTGGGATGTAAACAACGGAATTTCAAGAAGAAACTGGGCAAGAAATGAAGAAGCTGTTTTTGCAATTAAAAGAGCTATGAAAGAAAACCCATTGCTTAAAGTTACAATACCATATTTTGCTGAGGATGATTTAATTAGCTCTTTGTTTTAATTTTATTGAAAAATGAATTACAAATCACAATAAATAATATTATCTTTAAGTTTAAAAGATAGAATATTAATTAAAAAAACGATACATATGAAAACATTTAATTTTTTACTCGCAATTTTATTATTAGTTCCTTTAACATTTCAATCTTGCCAGGATGACATACAGGATTTGGCTGATCCTAGAGACGGAATTATTGGAGATTGGCGTGTTACAGATAATACACTGGTTGGTTCAAATGGATATGATGTAACTATTTCTAAAGATCAGAATGACAAGACTAAAATTCTATTTGATAATTTCCATGCGGTTAATTCTCAAGACAAATTATCTGCGACATTTGATGGTGAAAATATAATTATTCCTCTGCAAACACTTGATGGCGAATATATTTTTGAAGGTGAAGGTTCTGTTACAAGTACAGGGGATAAAATTACTTTAAACTATGATTTTACTTGGGGAGAAGATGCAACTATTAGTGTTGTGGCTACTTTTGGTGCACAGCTTGTCAAAAAAGCTAAAACACCTGCTGTTGCGATAAACTAAATTAATTTAAAAATCTTTTAGATAAAAAGTTCATAAAATTGAAAACAAAAAACAATTTTATGAACTTTTTTTATTTTCAAGCATTTAATTCCGGATTGTCTTTATATATCGAATTTTCAGAATGTAATTTCATTTTCTTAAAACCATATATCCACATAAAAATCACAAAAGGTATAAAAAGAAGCATAAGCCACTCATTGCCAGACATTAATAAAAAATCATAAATCCCATGTAATACAAAAGGAATTAAAATAGCCATTATTAAAAACTTCTTCTTTAATGAAGGAATAAATTTAGCTAAACCAAAATAATATCCCATAACAATGCCAAACAATGCATGTGCCGGAACTGCTGTAAAAGCTCTTAAAATACCTGTTCCTTCGCCATAACTTATAACGTACATTATATTTTCTATAGTTGCAAAACCTAATGAAATATATACAGCATAAATTATCCCATCGAAAAGCTCATTAAAATTTTTATCATCCCAAATTAATAAATAAAAAGCTAGGTATTTAAAAGCTTCTTCCATTAATGAGGCAACAAAAAAAGCATTATAAAAAGCGGCTCCAATTTTTGGCATTCCAATGCTAAATCCACCCAAAATTTGTTCTACAAAAAATAATGGGAAAGTAACTAGCATACCTCCAACTAATGCTTTAATTAACAACTTTTTAGGCTCTTTTTCATATTTATCTCTGTAGTAAATATAAACTATGATAACTACTACAGGCGCGATAGCAATATAAAGTGAATTCATTTTATGAGATTTTGAATTATAAATTTAAAATTAAAGATTTAAAATGGCTTTAACAAAATATAAACCTAAGTTCACTATAATCAAATTTTATTTTTTTAATATCTTATTTGAAAACCATTATTTAGCATAAATATTTTTAAACTATTATATTGCTAAATTGCTATAATACAGATTTTTAACAATATAGCAATTCAACATATTTGTTTACAAAAATATTGATATTTATATTCTGAATACTTATTAATAGTTAAATAATTTCATTATTCTAATTCCGAAAATGATGGAATTTCTTTTAAAAAAGAATAGCTTTTTGTTAAGTAATCTATCTTGCAAATATAATTTTGTTTTCCATTTGTAACTATTAGTAAATCAACATTAAAAACCATATTGTATTTTGCAATTTGCTCAAAAACATCTTGATTAATTTTCACATTTTCGGCTTTACATTCAACAATAATAAGTGGTTTTGCGTTTCTGTCGTAAATTACAATATCTGTTCTGAAAAAGTTATTTTTGGCTGGAAGTTTTTTTTCAATTCCAATTAAATTAGGTGAAAATCTCTTTTCTTCAATTAAATATTTAATAAAATTTTGACGAACATATTCTTCCGGTGTAAGTTTCACATATTTTTTTCTAATATTATCAAAAATGAATTTTACTCCTGATTTTATAATTATATTTATAGGATATTTATTTTTTAAGTCAGACATTTTTATATTTGCATAATATTTTTTGACAAAATTAGCTTTCAAAAGTAATTACTCTGTATCAAGCAAATTTAAGTTTTTCTTTTAAAAAAAGAAGCTTTTTAATTCTTACAAGGCTTTTTTTTATTGAAATAAAAAATATTAACTTGTAAATTATTAATTATAAACTAATTATATATGAAATCGAAAAAAGAAATTGTAGAAAATTGGCTTCCGCGATATACTAACAGAAAATTAGAGGATTTTACAGATTATATATTAATCACTAATTTTCAGCATTATTTAGAGTTATTTTCAGAATGGTACAATGCTCCGATAATTGGAATAGAAAGGCCAATGCCAAATGTTTCAGCAAATGGAATAACTCTTATTAATTTTGGAATGGGCAGTCCGAATGCAGCTACAATAATGGATTTGTTGGGAGCTATAAAACCAAAAGCAGTTCTTTTTCTTGGAAAGTGTGGCGGTTTAAAAAAGAAAAATAAAGTTGGCGATTTAGTATTGCCTATTGCAGCTATCAGAAGTGAAGGTACATCAAATGACTATTTGCCAATTGAAGTTCCATCGTTGCCTGCTTTTAATTTACAAAGAGCAGTTTCTTCTGCAATTAGAGATTATGGTAAAGATTATTGGTCTGGAACTGTTTTTACTACTAATAAAAGAGTTTGGGAATATGACGAAAGATTTAAAAAATTTCTTCAAAAAACCAGAGCTATGGCAATTGATATGGAAACTGCAACTGTTTTTACTGTTGGTTTTGTAAATGAAATACCAACCGGTGCTTTACTGCTTGTATCAGACCAACCAATGATACCAGATGGCGTTAAAACTGATGAATCGGACAAAAGAGTTACTTCCAAATTTGTTGTAGAGCATTTAAAAATTGGTATTGACGCACTTAAACAAATAATTGAAAACAAAAAATCGGTAAAACATCTTAAGTTTTAGTTTTCAGATAAAATTTAATTAATGTACAAGAACAAACACGAAGCTTACTTGTCTAACAATCAATAGATTAACATTATAATTATGATGACATTTGATCAAATAATTAATGATTTGAAGAAAAAGGATTATAAAGCTATCTATTTTTTGATGGGCGAAGAATCATTTTATATAGATCAAATTACAAATTACATTGCAAATAATGTACTTTCGGAATCGGAAAAAGCTTTTAATCAAATAATAGTATATGGTAAAGATGCTGATGCTTTAAAGATTGATAATCTTGCGAAGAGATATCCAATGATGACCAAATATCAAGTGGTAATTGTTAAAGAAGCTCAACATATTAAAAATATAGATCAGCTATCTTTTTATGCTAGCAAACCTTTAAATTCAACAATCTTAGTTTTAAACTATAAATACAAAACTCTTGACAAAAGAAAAAAACTTTATAAAGAGATTGAAAAAAATGGTTTAATATTCGAATCTAAAAAACTTTATGAAAATCAAGTTCCTGCTTGGATAAATTCTTATTTGAGCAAAAAAAAATATAATATTGACCCTATTGCATCTGCTTTACTGACAGAGTTTTTAGGTACAAATTTAAGTAAAATTGCAAACGAACTTGACAAACTAATAATTTCTTTACCTGAAAATACTGTTATTAAAACTTCGCATATTGAAGAGAATATTGGTATAAGTAAAGACTATAATAATTTTGAATTGCAAAATGCATTAATTGCAAAAGATATTTTAAAAGCAAACCGGATTATTGATCATTTTGGAAAAAATCAAAAAGAAAATCCAATAGTTTTAACTATTAATTCACTTTTCTTCTTTTTCAAAAAGGTTTTAATTTATCATTTCACAAAAGACAAAAGCAGTAGAAGCATTGCGTCTGTTCTTCAAATAAATCCGTTTTTTGTAAAAGATTATCAAATGGCAGCAAAAAAATATAATACAAAAAAAGTTGTTGATATTATATCTTATTTAAGAGAATATGATTTAAAATCGAAAGGTTTAGGTAATATTAGTGCTGCTCCTGAAGATTTACTTAGAGAGCTCATTTTCAAAATATTACACTAAAATTTATTTAAGAACCAGTTTATAAAGACTTGCGCCAAAAGAACTTAGCCAAATTGTTTTTTTATCTTGAACAATTAAATGTCTCACATCATTAAGTTCAAAGTTTTTGGTGTTTTCTTTATTGAATGTATCTACATTTCCGGTAATCGGATTATAGCGTATTAAACCTTCATCAGATGCAATCCAAACTGTTTCATTATTAAAATATTCCACATCATAAAATCTAGAATATTTATTTCTTATGTTTTTCAAATCAAATTCTTTCCAAACATATTTTTTTGAATTTTTATTATCATCTGAAGTATAATACAACATAAAAACAGCTTCATTATTTTTATTTCTTCCAAAACCCCAATATTTATCACCACTTTTTTTCACACCATAAGCATAAAATAAATCTTGCTTATTCTTCCAGTTTTTATCATCGTGTTTTGAAAAAAAACCATCTCCGGTGCATAGCCATAAAACATCATTTATTCCGTAATGTATTGAATAAATCATGTTTTTTACCGGACTGCTTTTCAATCCAATTTGGTCTAATTCAGGATTATAATATAAAATTAAGCCGTTTGAACTAGTTAAAAGTATTTCACTGTTTTTGGTAGATTTTTCCTTATTTATCTCAATATCTGTAAGCAAATCGCTTCTGTTGTCAAGTAATCCAATAAAATCAATTTCTTTAATTATTTTTCCATCATTAAATTTTAAAAGGTTTCCGGCATAATTAGAAAGCCATTTATTGTTAAATTCATCAATTTCGATAGAATTTATCATGAATTTTTCCGGTGCTGATTCATCAAAATATCTTACAATTTTTTTGTTTTTATATTTATAAAGTCCTTGTCCTGTAGCAATCCAAACGATATCTCCTTCGATTTTAATATCATTTATTGATTTAATTTCTTCGGGCAATTTTTGTTTTATAAATTTCAAATTTTGAGCTTTTACAGCACAAGAATAACTTGAAATTAAAACACTAAAAACAATTAATAATTTTACACTTAAACACTTAGTAATCATAATATTAACAAATAATTTAATTATCAACTTCCTATTTTAAACCAGTATCTTTTGTCTAAAATTAAATCTTCTTCGCCCGATTTTAACTCAATGGAATATTTTCCTGGATCAAAATTTTTATTTGGAATAATTATTCTTAAAAATTCAGAATCAATAAGTTTAAAGACACTATAAATTTCAACATTTAACGAGTTAAACATCTTTAATTCAAGTTTTTCTCTATCAACTATCATATCTGCAGACATTTTGAATTCAATATAAATATCAGGCTTTTTTCTAACGAAGTATTTTACATATTTTTCAGATATTCCTTGTGAAGTTAAATATATTGTTGCTTCTTCCATAGGATTTCCTTTTTCATAATAAAAATAGCAATCTACATTTACTTTTCTTATTATTTCTCCTAATTCTTGAATTTGTTCATTTTGTGTATTTATAGTTTTATTGCTTTCTACAAGTCTTCGTTCAACTTCATTTTTTTCTCGCTTAAGCAATTTTAATTCATTTGATGAGCTAATGCCATCTTCTTCAATTTTTTTTATTTTTATTTTAATTTCTGAAACTTCTTCATTAAGCTTCATATTCTTTTTTTTCTCTATTTCGAAATTATCTACTGATTTTTTCAAATTAAAATGGAGTTTTCTGTTATCAATAGTTAGTTTTCTGTTTTCTTTATTAATCTCAAGCATTCTTTCGGCTAAAACATCTTTTGACATACTTAATAAATCTTGTAATTGATTTGTTTTTATATCAGAATTGTGCTCGTTTGAATCAAGATTGCCAATATTTATTTTAGCTTTTTCCTTTTTTATATCTTCTAAAATTTGTACTAGATTTTCTTTTAAAATTGCTAAATTAATACTCTCATCGCCAACCACATTTTCAATTTCATTAATTGTAATATTATAGGCTAATTCTAACTTTTCATATTTTTGAATTATATTATCACTTTTTTTAAATTTGGTTGAAACTTCTTTTATTTCAGGCACATTTTTGTTATTATTTTTTACTTCAAACAAAACTAAAAGGCCTGTTATGATAACAAATAACAAAATGCTTATTATTATCCATTCAATTTTTATTTTCCCTTTTTTTATCATCAAATTTATTTGTTTCTATTATAACTACACATACTTTCAAGTAAATATCATCTGTCAAAATATGTAATAAAGTTTAAATTTTAAAATAAGCTCTTAAAATTAACAATTTTTTCATTCTTTTTATTATCTAACAAAATTTATTCCGATAAATTATTAAATTGCAGAACTTAGAAAATCATTATAAATGCAATATAATTATAAATTAGTCTTTTTAAAACTCATTTTGTTTTTTTATTTATTTATTAATTTAAATTGCGATAATAGTTCAAATCAAAAAGCAAATTATTTCACTAATAACCTCACATTAAACAACTTATCTAAGAATTATAATATAAACATATTCAATAACAAAATTGAATTCATTCAAAATAATCAGCAAATTACATTTACCGGAAATTATTTTTCTGTTGAAACTATTAAGAAAATACCAATAAAAACAATAAAAATATCTGATTTAACAAACAACAAAATTCAATTTTTATCATTTAAAATTTATATAAACAACAAGTTTTTAGGAAAATTTAAGCTTAATGAACTTATAAAGATTAACAAAAATATATCCTCTTTGAAAATTCTGTTTATAAAAACCGGTAATGAAAAAACAATTAAGGCTTGGGATGAAAATTTTAATTATAAATTTATAGATATCAACAATTTAGAATCTATTAAACAGCTAAACATTGAATTGTTTTTTAATAATACTCAAAAATACAATCAAGTATCTTTATTTAAAACAGGTAAAAATAAGTTTTCAAAAAGCAAATTTAAAAGGCACATAAATGCTCATAATCAGAACTATAGATATAACATCAATACAAATAAAAAAACCAATATCGTAACAGAAAGTTCATTTATTTTTAATTCTGATGGCAGTTTTAAAATTTATCAACTTTGCGCCTCAAAAAATGAAAAAAAAATCAAAACGGAATTATTTTATGAAGGAAATTGGATTGCTAAAAAGCTGGAAAAAGGATTTTTATTAGAAATGTCTGGATATATTTCAGGATACTTTTCTGAAAATAACAAAAAATATATAAACTCCGAATTTTATAATTTAAAAGCCACATTTATAGATAACAAGCTTATATTTAAAAACTTACTAAATAATTTCAATATAGATTTTCCTAATAGTTCATTAATAAGCATTAATGAATTAGCTCAAAATATAATAGTTGATATGCCATATTCAACAACAAAAAATTTTACCGGCTTAAAGCTTTATCCTTGCAATAAATGCTATTTAAGATATAAAGTTGCGATGGATTTATTAAAAGCGAATAATATGTTTAATAAATTGAATTATAAAATAAAAATCTTTGATTGTTATCGTCCATTTTTTGTGCAAGCAATAATGTTTAAGAAATTTCCGATATCCGGCTATGTTGCAGATTCAATTTGGGGCTCAATACACAACAGAGCCGGCGCAGTTGATTTAACAATTACAGATAATGCTGGAAATGAGCTGAATATGGGAACTAAATTCGATGAATTAAGCTATAAATCAAACCATAATTATATATATTTTTCAGATACTATTTTAAAAAACCGACGATTTCTAAAAAAAATAATGATGGAAAATAATTTTGTCCCGATAAATGGCGAATGGTGGCATTATAATCACATAAATGCAAGAGAATATTCAAAATTGAATGATAATTTTCCTTGTCAAAATTGATTTGTTTTATTGACTGCTTTTTGTTATTATTATAGAAAATCTGGAATTGCATTTTTAAATATCTGCACATCAAAAACATAAGAAATTTTCATTTAATAAGTTTTTTTGAATAAAATGGCTAGTATAAAATTAGAACAATACTTAACATTACAAGAGAATATTTTTTCCAAAAATTATGATAAATCTATCACAACTTTTGATGTTGATGCTATTCACGATTTGAGAGTCAGCATTAAAAGGCTTAATACTTTATACAGGCTTTTAGAATTAATCGACAGCAATAATTTCGTTTATAAAAAAAATTTTAAAGAACTAAGAAAAATCTTCAAGTTAGCAGGAATAGTTAGAGATTATCAAATAATTGAATATTTGATAAATCAAAATTATTCTCAACTAAAAAATATAAACATTTTATCAAATTTCATAAAAGGGAAAAAAGAAATAGCGATAAAACAATTTATCAAAAGCAAAAAAAAGCTTAACTTAGAAAATGTTAAAAACTCAATTCTAAATGCAAAAAATACAATAGCAAAATCTTTTGATAACGATATTGATTTGGCACAAAATAAACTAATAAAAGAAAATATTGATTTATTTAACAAAGAGATTAACAATAATTTACACAAAGCAAGAAAAAAGCTGAAAAATTATCTATATTTAATTGAAATGCAGGCGATTGACGATGAATTGAAAAGTAAAGTATTTCAAAACATTAAACTTATAGCGAGTTATATTGGAAATTGGCATGATATAATAATTATTGAAAATGAAATAAAAAAATACAAGTCAAGCCACAATAACGAAATAAATTTTGAAGATATTAAAAACAACAATAAAAAATTAAAGCAAAATTATCTGAGCGAATTTTATAAATTAACAAAAGAGTTTTTATAATTTTGATGCTTAAAATAATAAATTACATAAAAAATATAATATGGAGCAAAAACATAAATTAGCTACTGATTTAATTGATTTTATAGACGCAAGCCCAAGTCCTTTTCATGTTGTTAGAAATATTAAAGCTGCACTTATTAGAAATGGATTTAAAGAATTGTTAGCAGGTGATAAATGGGACTTAAGAAGAGCAAATAAATATTTTATTTCAAAAAACGAATCATCT
>JAFGWC010000080.1 GCA_016937695.1 Bacteroidales bacterium | reverse complement strand
TTTAATAATTTTTCCACAATCAATCATTTGACGTCAAATGATTGATTGTGGAAAATCAACTTTACACAGTTTATTGGATACTCCTTTTTTTGTTTTAAAACACAGTAAATCAAGCTTTTAATCTGAAACCACTACTGTGTATGTTTTCAATTTCAATTAATTTATCATCTTTCAGATATTTTCTAAGTTTGGTTATGTAAACGTCCATACTTCTGGTAGTGAAATAGTTATCATCGCCCCAAATTTTTAATAAAGCTTCGCTGCGCGATAAAATTTTATTTTTATTTATGCAAAGCAATTTTAACAAATCTGCTTCTTTTGGCGAAAGCTTTTTTATTTTATCATCATGTTTAATTATTCTTGAAAAATAATCGAAATAAAATTCGCCAATTTCAAATTTTATCTGCTCTTTTTCTTTAATGCTTGAATCTCGCTTTAAAATAGCTCTAATTTTATAGAGTAAAAGCTCAGAATCGAAAGGTTTTGTTATGTAGTCGTCTGCTCCAATTTTATAACCTTCAACAAAATCTTCTTTTAAGCTTTTTGCAGTTAAAAATATTAAGGGAATATCATTTTGTATCAATTTAATTTTTTTAGCTATTGAAAAACCATCTAAATTCGGAAGCATCACATCTAAAATACAAATATCATAAATATTTGGTTCAAAAGCAGATACAGCTTCAAGTCCATCATTAATCCAGTTTACACTAAAATCGTCTAATTCAAGGTATGATTTTAAAACACTGCCAAAACTAAGGTCATCTTCTACCAAAAATATTTTGCTCATTTTTTTATAAATTATATTTCAACTTGTTGATATACAGGTAAATATATACTAAAAATACTTCCATTATTTATTTCACTTTTTACAAATATTTTTCCGTTTAACGCTTCAACAATAGCTTTTACATAGCTTAATCCAAGTCCAAATCCTTTTGTATTATGAATATTACCTTTGCTTACTCTGTAAAATTTTTCGAAAATTTTAGTAATTTCATCTTTAGTCATACCAATTCCATTGTCTTCAATAGAAATAAGTATACCTTTATTTACATTAATTGTTTTAATTAAAATTTTAGGTTTATCTTTTGAGTATTTAATTGCATTATCGAGCAAATTATTGATAATATTAGAAAAATGCATTACATCAGCATTTATAATATAATTTTTGGCTAAAAAATCAGTTGAAATTTCGCCTTGTTTTTCAACAATTTGTATACCTATATTATCCACAGCTTTTTGTAAAAACAGATGAGCATCAATTGGTTCTAAATTTAAATCTAAATCACTATTTTCAAGCAAAGCCATTTGTAGAATTTTTTCAACTTGCAAATTCATTCTTTTATTTTCATCTTTTATAATTTTCATAAAGCTTTCAATTCTGTTTTTATCATTAATAACTTTTGGATTGATTACAGAATCGGCTGCTAATGAAATAGTTGCAATTGGTGTTTTAAATTCATGAGTCATATTATTTATAAAGTCAGTTTTTATATCCGAAATCTTTTTTTGTTTAATAATCATATAAATGCTGATTGAAAAGGCAAATAAAATCACAATTATAAAAAAAACTGAAGCCGAAAACATTATCGATAAAGACTTTAAAATATGCGTTTTTCTTTCAGGAAAATAAATAATAAGTTCGTCTGTTTTTGGAATAATATCATCAGGAAATAAATTAATACTATATTGCTTATAATGAGAGTTTTGATTGAATTTTTTGGTTTGATAAATAAAATTCTGTTTGTAAATTCCACTGATTATTGCATATTCAAAAGGCATAAAAATTTCTCTTTCTTTTAGTTCATTTTTAAGTAAAGAATCGATTAAATCGTATTTTATTTTCATTCTTTTGGTGTTATAATCAGCATCATATTCGAACACCATTTTTTTTATTACATTATTTATCTGTTTGGCTTTTGTTTTTATTTTCTTTTTTTGAATAACTATATTATTATTGCTGTATTTTTTCCCATTACTGATGTAATAACTATTTGCATAGGTTTTAATACTATCATTATTTTCGATTATTTCTGTAATAGTTCTAATATTATTATGATTTTTTTCAGAATTTTTAATTTTAAAAAAGTTTTTTGTTGTATCAATTTCCCAATTTATATTATTGTCAAAATTTTCGTTTAATATTATAAGCTCATTTACTAAAGAGTCGCTAATGTTTATAGCTAACAAGCTATCATTCAAGTTGTTAGTAAAAGAAATATCTATTTTATGATTTTGATGTTTTGCTTTATTAATTTCTTTTTCAATAAAAAAAGCGGTTTCACTTTTTTCAGTTTTTTTTATTACTGAACGAAGTATTTCGTTAATTTTTCTATCAAATTTTTCTTCATTTTGTTTTATGGCATTATTGCTCCAATATAATTGCACCACAATTATTCCACTTAAAGAAATACTCATTAAAACAATAATTAAAATAAGAAGTTTTTTACTCATGTAATTTTAAATTGCTGATATTCTGTAAATTATATTTTATTTTTAATATTTAATTGTTATTTAAAAATTGATAATGCTAAATTACAAATAAATAAAATTCAAAACCCAAACTTTAACTTTTCCTTAACTTTAATTAACTGCACCTTAACTATTACTATTAAAATTTGAAAATATCTTTGTGTTAGAAATTAAAATGGTAAAATTAATTACAAAGGAATATTAATCAGTACTGTAAAAACAGTATAAAAATTTTATACAGATGAAAAAAATAGCAATACTAAGTACAATTTTATTGTTTTCGATGCTAAGCACAGTTGCATTTGCACAAAAAGACAAGAAAAAAGAGAAGAAAATTGAAATTAAACTTCAACAAAAAAATGAAGCCGGCGAATTAATAAAAATAGACACTTCGTTTGTGCTAGAAGAAGGCCAAAACGCTCAGGAAGTAATTGATAAAATTATGGCTGAAAAAGGCATAAAAAGTGAAAAGAAAAAAAATGTTTGGATTAGTATCGATGATGATTCAAATAAGAAAGAATTAAAAAAAATAATAGTAGAAATTGATGAAGATGGCGATACAAAAAAAATTGACAAGTATGAAAAAATGATTTTTATTGGTGATGATGATGATAAAATGCAAACATTTGATATAGACATAGATATAGATGATGACGACGTGATGAATTTTAATGTAAAGTCTGACGATTCTGATAGTTTAATAAAAATCATAAAAATAAAAGGGAATAAAATTTGGCATTCAAACAATGGAAATGTGCATATTATAGATAATGGAAACATGCATTTTTTTCCTGAAATGGAAGAACATCAAGACATTTTAAAAGATGCTAAACCTGGTGATACATTAAAAATCAAAACTATTGCTTCGATTAACGGAAAAGAAAATGTAAGTGAAAAAGAAATTATAATAAGCGATTCTATAAACAATATGCATAAAACAATATTCATCCAAAATTCTGATAATAAACAAATTAAGAAAAAATATATCATTAAAACAGATATTGACACAGATAAAAAGCACAAGATTAAAAAGATGCATAAAAACGAAGATGTTTTCTTTTATAATTCAGAAGAAGAATCAATAAATATCTCTATTACTGATGCAGAAAAAGATGATTTAGCTAATATTAAATTGCCAAAATCTTATAAACAATTAGATATTAATGATTTACAGATTACGCATGAAGAAAATAAAGTAAAATTAAATTTCGATATTATTAATAAAGCAAACACAAATATCAAATTGTATGATAAAAATGGAAAAGAAATTTTTACTGATGAATTAAAGAAATTTTCTGGTAAATACACAAAAGAAATTGATATTGACAAAGGAGAATTTATTTTAGAAGTAAATCAAGGCAAAAATTATTTTCATAAAAAAATTACAATCGTTAAATAAATAATTTTAAAAACAATTAAAGCCGGTTATCCGGCTTTTTTTATTTATTTAAATGTAAATAATTACTTTAAATATTTATTTTAAACAATTAATATTGCTAAATTAGCAGCCAAATAATTTAAAATAAAATAATGGTGAAACAATTTAACTTTGATAACATTGCAACAGAATATGATAAATATTATCAAACAGATTTTGGAATTAAAATAGATGAAATTGAAAAAAATATCATTAAAGAATTTTTACAAGAACTAAAATCAAAAGAAATAATTGAAATAGGCTGTGGTACAGGACATTGGACAAATTTTTTATCAGATTTAGGATTTATAATTGATGCAAGTGATATTTCGGAAAAAATGCTTTTGGAAGCACAAAATAAAAATATTAAAAATGCAGAATTTTCGGTTAAAAATGCAGAACAGTTAAATTATCCCGACAATTCAGCAGATAATATAATCGCTGTAACGTCTTTGGAATTTGTTGAAAATCAGCAACTAGCTGTAAATGAAATATATAGAATATTAAAACCAAATGGATACTTTATTTGCGCAGGACTTAATTTAAATTCAGATTTAGGAAAAAACAAAGCCAATGACGAAGTTTATAAAAACGCTAAGTTTTTCACTTACAATAACTTAAACGAGATTTTATCAAAATTTGGAGAGCCTAAATTCAAAGCTGCTGTAGTAATTGAGAATTCAGAATTTACAGATAATAAATATTCTGAAGAACAAAAGCTTGAAAAAGGAGCTTTTATTGCAGCTATTGTACAGAAAATCAAATAATTACAATTTAAAAACCACAAATAAATCATGCAAATATCTTTAGAATTAAGCCTTTATCCTTTTGCTGATGATTATAGCGAAGATGTAAATATTTTCCTTGAAAAGCTTTATTCTCATCCAAACTTAAAAATAGAAACAAATAGTATGAGTACAATAATAAGCGGTGAATATCAACAAGTTATGGAATTAATAAATACTGAAATGAAGATATTTTTTGAAAAAAACAAGGCAGTTTTTATAATAAAAATATCAAACGGCTGTATTATTTGATAAAAAATTAAGAAATAGCGCTAGAGTAGGAGACTATAATTGATTTTTGCACAATTTCTTATAATTTATTTATATCATCAGCCATAATTATTTTGTATTCTTTCCAGCAGTTTTGAATTTTGTCAATAATTTGGTATTCCGATGCATTTAGCAAAAAACCTTCTCTAAAATTACAATAATTTATAAACTTGTAAATATCTGTACCTGAAAGTCCTGTAACATCTTGAATAAGCTTGTCATTAAATTTAGGTTGAATAATTCTATATTTTTTTACTAAATAAGCTACTTTTTCCTTTTGTTTTTCTCGTTTAGTCATATAGTTAAATTGTAAAGACGAGCCTCTAACAGCTTTGTCCATCATAAGCAATTCACTTGCAGGAATCAAATTCTTTAACCATTCAGTTAATCTGGTTGTAACTTTATCTTCAATCACTTTTTCAGCCATAAATTCTGCTTTAAAAACTAGCCAACGCAATTGATAAATATTTACTTCTGAAATATTATAAGTCTTTCTTCTAAATACAATTTTTAAATTAATACTGTCGTTTATTATATTTTGTTTTTTTATAGAAATAAATTTAGTTTCAAAGCCAATTGCCGAAATTCTAATAGAATCATTTATAATAACCGGCATTCTGAATTTTCCTAGAGAATCACTAATAGTAGCATAATCTCTTTTAAAATTTACAATATGGGCAAAAGAAATAAAATTTCCTTCATCATCAATTAACTGACCTTTAAATTTTAAAATAGCACTATCAACAGTCTGATTATTAATATTTTGCTGAGAGAATAATGAAATTGAAGAAAATAAAGTAAGAGTAAAAATTAAAATAAAATTTCTTTTTGGATTCAAGTTGTTTGTTTTTTAGTATTAATATATTTTTATAATATTTAACAAACATATTTAATTTTATAATGAAAATTTATTATTAAAAGTTAAAAAAGCTAAATTTTAAAATTTCTTCAAGACTTATATGAAATCTAGACATTTCTTTCAATATATTTTATTATTTCTTTTGCGATATCTTTCTTAGTTGCAGCCTCAATACCTTCCAAACCTGGAGAAGAATTTACTTCTAAGACTAAAGGACCATTTAATGACTGCAACATATCAACTCCTGCAACACCAAGTCCCATCGCTCTTGCAGCTTTTAAAGCTGTATTTTCTTCTTCATCTGTTAACTCTATAAATGAAGCTGTGCCACCTCTGTGTAAATTAGAACGAAATTCGCCTTCTTTCCCTTGTCGTTTCATCGCACCAACCACAACTCCATCAACAATAAAAGCTCTAATATCAGCACCAGCTGATTCTTTAATAAATTGTTGAGCTATTACTCTGGCTTTTAATCCGTTAAAAGCTTCAATTACTGAAGTTGCAGCATTTTGAGTTTCTGCTAAAACAACACCCAATCCCTGAGTTCCTTCCAAAAGTTTTAACACCAAAGGTGCACCACCAACAGATTCTATAACATGTTCAACATTTTTAGTATAATTTGTAAATACAGTTTTTGGTAATCCAACTCCAGCTCTTGATAGCACTTGTAAACTTCTTAGTTTGTCTCTAGATCTTATTAAGGCTTGCGATTCCACAGCTGAAAACACTTTCATCATTTCAAACTGACGAACAACAGCAGTTCCGTAAAATGTAACGGAAGCACCTATTCTTGGTATAATAGCATCAATATCATCTAAATAAGCACCATTGTAATAAATTTTTGGTTTCTTCTTCTCAATTTCTATAATGCATTTTAAATGATCTACAACCATTGTATCATGTCCTTTTTCTTTTGCTGCTTCACATAACCTTCTGGTTGAATACAACTTAGCATTTCTTGATAATATTACAATTTTCATATTAATTTTCAATTTGTTTAATAGTTAAAATGAAACAGATATATTTTTTCATCACAATTTTATATGATATTACTAGAAGAAAAAAATATTATTATTTGTTTTTATTTTGTTTTAATTTAAAGGACAGATTACTTTTTGAAGTATCTACAATAAATCTTCCGTTTAATAATTTTCTTCCAAGCAAAATAGGAAATTTCATTTCGCATCTTTCACTAAGAGACAGTTCGATTGGATATTCTTCATCAAAAATTAAAATATTAGTTTTAATTATAAATCTTTGCTCTGACTTACCAAACGAGCTTTTCACTATTTTTTTTTTGTATTGTTTTACTATATACTCCTTATTTCTATACTGTGGGTGAGATGGATCTAAAAGTTTAAATTTAATATATTTTTCTCCATCAATTTCAACTTCTTTAATGCTATGACTATGAATTACTGATGTATATGCTCCAGTATCAACTTTTATATTAAGATTTGATAAAAATAATTCCGGAAAATCAGCTTTATCTATTTTACCTATTATTTTTTTCATATATCTCTATATTAGTTTGAAGGAATATGCTGGTGTGTAAATAATTGAGTAAAACTACATATAAAAAAATATATTAGAAAATTTTATTAATATGATTAGCATAAATTAACAAATCAAAATTGTCTTATAATTATTATTATGTTAAATAGAGAATATAAAATAAAAACAAGCTCTTTTCAGAACCTGTTTTTATTAATTTTTATTAAAAACCTTCGCCTTCTGCAGGAAGATTTTCAATTTTTTCCTTTACTGCATTATTTTTTTCATACATTCCTAATCTTCTGTACATTGTAGATAAAGTTTGTAATGTCATTCTATCATCTTGCACTTCACTCGCTTTTTCCAAATATGGAATCGATAATTTAAAATTTTCATCAGCTTTTTCTTTTAAAGCATCGTATTCTGCTTTTGCATTTAGAGGTAAATCATCAGCTTTTTTAAGAATTGCAGCAGCTCTATTATAATATAAAGCACCAAGATTATATAGAGAATTAAAATAATCTGGCTTAATTTCCAATGATTTTTCATAAGCTGTAACAGCATCCTTTTCTATTTGTATTTTCTCATCAACAGTGTATTTACCAGTAGTATCTTTTGCCATAGAATCAAACAATGTTCCTTTAGCAAAATATAAAGAAAAATTCTCAGGATTAACTTGAATCGCTTTATCAATATTCTCTAAAGCTCCGTGTGAATTACCAATTCTTAAGTAAAAATTAATAAAATCAAATAAAAGTTCTTTTGAATCAGGATATTTTTCGAATCCTTTAGTAAGAATGTCTAATTCTTTATCTTCTTTTCCTTGTTCAGAATATATAGAAGCTAAACCATGATAAGGAAGACCTTCTTGATATGAATTATCAACAGCCGTTTTATAAAATTCTTCAGCTTTATCAATATCATTAGCATTTTGAGCAAAAACCCCAGCGTAATATGTTAATAAACCAGCATCAAAAACAGTATCGCCTGAAACTTTAGGAAATTTATTTAATTTTAAAGCTTCTTCAAAAGATTGGTATGCCTTTTTATTGTCTTTTTCCTGAAAATATTTTATGCCTTGATCTGCATATAAACCTCTTAATGTAGCAATATTTTGCTTAACTAAATCTTTTTCTTTTACTTTTCCTTTTTCGTCAAGATCAAAAGCTTTTAAATAAGCATCTCTTGAAATATCAATTGCATTTTCGACTATTGGCTTTGTTTCCAGCCAGTTAGTCAATAATCCATTTACAAAAGTTAACTTTATTCTTTCATAAACCCATATTTCTTCATCACCTTCGGTCAAAATTTCATTTGGCTTTCCGGCTATAAATTCGGCTCCATTAAAACCTTTTTGTGGCATGCTTTTATATATACCTTTGGTATTAAATTGAGCAATATCAAGGAATATATCTCCTCGTTTCTCCCATGTTGCAGATTTTACATTCTTTTTAGGATTTAATATATCCTCATCGCTTTTTGCTTTATCTTTTAGTAAGCCTTCAACAGTTTGCGAAGTTTGCGAATAAGCAAATGTAAAACTAAACAAAGTAGTTAAAATTAATAAAGTTATTTTTCTCATCAGTCTAAATTTTTATTAGTCAATGACATATAATCTTTGACGGTTATAATTTCTGTTTATTATTATAAATTACAAAGTTAAATATTTTATTAAACCAAAAACATTTTATAAAACATTTTTACAAATCATTAATCTTCAGAATTTTCAATTACATCTTCATTTAAATCTTCGTCTACACCATTAATTTCAACTTTTGCAACAGCAGCAATTTTATCTTTTCCTTTAAAACTAATCAGTTTAACACCTTGTGTTGCTCTGGCAGATAGTCTAATTGAAGAAACTGCAAGTCGAATTGCTATACCCGTGCGAGTTATAATCATTAAATGGTCTGTGTCTTTTACATTTTTAATTGAAATAAGTTTTCCTGTTTTTTCAGTAATGCTAAGTGTTTTCACACCTTTTCCACCCCTATTTGTAACTCTGTAATCTTCTAATTTAGAGCGCTTTCCATAACCTTTAGCCGAAACCACCAATATTTCTTCCTCATCTTCTTTTATACAAACCATGCCGATAACTTCATCTTTTTCAGTAATTTTAATTCCTTTAACTCCAGAAGCAGTTCTGCCCATGCTTCTAACATTACTTTCGTTAAATCTAATTGCTTTTCCTGATTTTGCAGCTATAAAAACCTCGTGACTTCCATCTGTTAATCTAGCTTGTAATAATGTATCTCCTTCTTTAATAGTAATTGCATTTATTCCATTTTGGCGTGGTCTTGAATATGCTTCAAGCGATGTTTTTTTAACAATTCCTTTTTTTGTACATAAAATAATATTGTGCTTATCAACATATTCTTTATCTGTTATTGAATCAACATTAACAAAAGCCATTACTTTATCATCTTGTTCTAAATTCAATAAGTTTTGAACTGCACGGCCTTTTGATGTTCTACTTCCTTCAGGTACTTCAAACACTTTTAACCAAAATACTTTGCCTTTTTCGGTGAAGAATAGAATAGTATTATGCATGGATGCGATATACATATGCACTAAATAGTCTTCATCTCTGGTTGTACTTCCTTTTGAACCAGTACCACCTCTATGTTGAGTTTTATAATCTGTTAATACTGTGCGTTTTATATATCCTAAATTTGAAATTGTAATTACTACTTCTTCATCAGCATAAAAATCTTCAGGATTAAATTCTTCAGATGAATATTGAATTTCAGTTCTTCTTTCGTCACCATACTTTTCTTTTATTTCAAAAAGCTCATCTTTTATAATCTGCATTCTCAAAGCTTTGTCTTCTAGTATTGCTTTAAGTTCTGTAATAAGTTTCATTAATTCTTCATAATCAGCTTTAAGTTTATCTCTTTCAAGACCGGTAAGTTTTTGCAATCTCATATCCAAAATAGCTTTTGCTTGAATTTCAGACAGTTCAAACTTTTCCATTAAACCATTTTTGGCTTCTTCAGGAGTTTTTGATGCTCTAATTAATTTAATTACTTCATCTAAATGATCAATTGCAATTATTAAACCTTCAAGAACATGCGCTTTCTTTTCAGCTTGTTCTAGTTCAAATTTAGTTCTGCGAAAAACAACTTCATGCCTGTGTTCGATAAAAGTTTCAATCATCTGCTTGAGATTAAGCAACATAGGTCTTCCTTTTACCAAAGCAATATTATTTATACTAAAAGTAGATTGTAATGCAGTATATTTAAATAACTTATTTAAAACAATATTTGCAATAGCGTCTCTTTTAATATCAAAAACAATGCGCATACCAGTTCTATCCGACTCGTCATTTGCATTGCTTATGCCTTCAAGTTTTTTTTCGTTAACCATATCGGCTACTTTCTGAATTAATTCAGCTTTATTAACCAAATATGGGATTTCAGTAATAACTATTTTTTCTTTACCTGATTCAGTAGTTTCAATTTCAACTTTTGCTCTTATAACAACTCGTCCTTTTCCTGTATGATATGCATCTTTTATACCCTGATATCCATAAATAATGCCACCTGTTGGAAAATCCGGAGCTTTAATATACTGCATTATTCCATCAATGTCAATTTCAGGATTTTCAATTACAGCATTTATGGCATCAACTACTTCAGTTAAATTATGAGGCGCCATATTTGTTGCCATACCAACAGCAATTCCAGATGAGCCGTTAATTAATAAATTAGGAATTTTGGTTGGTAAAACTGTTGGTTCTAAAAGAGTATCATCAAAATTCAGCTTAAAATCTACTGTGTCTTTATCTAAATCGGCAAGAGATTCTTCTGCTATTTTTTTCAATCTGGCTTCTGTATAACGCATTGCTGCAGGACTGTCTCCATCAACAGAGCCAAAGTTTCCTTGTCCGTCAACCATTGGGTAACGTAATGACCATGTTTGAGCCATTCTAACCATTGCAAAATAAACAGAACTATCACCATGTGGATGATACTTACCGAGAACTTCCCCAACTATTCTTGCAGATTTTTTATATGCTTTACTTGAAGTTATTCCCAGTTCTCTCATTCCAAATAAAACTCGTCTATGAACCGGTTTTAATCCGTCTCTCACATCTGGTAATGCTCTTGATACGATTACCGACATTGAATAATCGATATAAGATGATTTCATCTCTTCTCTTATATCAACAATTTTTATTCTTTCTTTATCCGACATTTAATTTTTATTTATATTTTATTTTTCATTATTGCCGTATGCAATAATAAATTATTTATAGAATTAAATAAGTCCGCTAAAGTAATGAATTATCGGCAATTTATTAAGTTTTTTTTGCTTGTTTATCAACAATTATTGTTAAAAACTCAGTTATATTTTCATATTAAAATTTCTTAGTTTTGAATAGAATAATTTTATTAATATAAAAAAATACATGTCTCTTATAATCAGATAAATACAAAGTAATAATTATCGTTATTATAAATAATTTATATATTTTAAAAAATACAAATTTTAATCAAAATGAATATAAAAATTGAAGATTCATGGAAAAAATTATTAGAAGATGAATTTGAAAAAGATTATTTCAAAAATTTAGTTGAATTTGTTAAATCTGAATATAAAACTCAATCAATTTATCCGCCTGGAAATAAAATTTTTAATGCTTTTGATTTTTGTCATTTAGATAATTTAAAAGTTGTTATTTTAGGACAAGATCCTTATCATGGAAAAGGACAAGCAAACGGTTTATGTTTTTCGGTTAGAAATGGTATAAAAAAGCCACCTTCATTAGTAAATATTTTTAAAGAAATAAAAGATGATTTAGGTTTAGAAATTCCAGAAAGTGGAAATCTGGAAAGATGGGCAAAACAGGGAATTTTACTTTTAAATGCAACTTTAACTGTAAGAGCAAGCTCGCCTGGTTCTCATCAAAATAAAGGTTGGGAAATTTTTACCGATTCTTTAATTAAAAAAATATCTGAACAAAAAAAAGATATCGTATTTTTGCTTTGGGGAGCTTATGCACAGAAGAAAGAAGAATTAATAAATTCATCAAAACATTATATTTTAAAATCGGCTCACCCCTCTCCTTTTTCTGCTCATCGCGGTTTTTTAGGAAATAAACATTTTAGTATGACAAATGATTTTTTAAATAAAAAGAATATCGAAAAAATTTCATGGTGATTTTTTTATTAATCGCCAGTAAATCAATAACTTATATAGCAGGATATTTATACTTTTTTAGTATAAATTAATATTATACAACTTTTCTAAGAGTTATTTTCCTTTTATCAATTACAACTTTCATCAGGAAATATGAGTAACGAGCATTTATAGGAATAAAATCGTATTGGATTTTTTTAGAAGTTTTTCTGGCAATATCAATTAATCCTAAACCTGCGCCGCCCTTTTCACTAAGTGTTCCACCTCGTAATTGTTCGTGATGCCGAGTGTTTAGCTCATCGAGACTGCAATTATTTACTTCTTCTATATTTGATTTTAATTTAGTAATGTTTCCATTTTTAATTTTATTAGATGCTATTATAAAATACTTTCCGTTTTTTATTCCAATCATAAATAAGCCGCGTCCAATATTTTTTTCATCAGCAATTTCATCGGAATGTTTGTTCATATTTTGCAGAATTTCAACCATTGCATGATATACTATTCTTTTTGTTGAATTATCGACAGATTCTTCCATCTCATTCTCTGCCATTCCGGTAAACATCTTGATTACTTGATGATTAAACTTTCCGATATAAACCAAACTAACTCCATTTTCAAGAAAATTATCATAGATAATTTCTACTCCTTCTACAAATGTTTTCTCAATTTTATTTAAATTATTCATATTTGGTATATCATAAGACTTTTTAAAAATAATAAAAGAAATTAGAAAATCAAATTTCAAATGCTAAATTGAGATTAACTTTTCACAATTTATATATTATAAAAAGACAAATTAATATAGCATTTAGATTCGAAACAATAATAAATTTAAAAATAAAACGCTAAAAAAAAGTGTTCTCTTATTTTTTTAATAAATCTCTTATTTCTGATAGCAAAGTTTCTTCTTTTGTAGAAGTTGGAATTATTGCTTCTTTTTCTTCTTCTTTTTTCTTTGCTGCATTCATAAATTTAATAACCAAAAAAATTGCGAATGCAACAATTAAAAAATCAAATGTTACCTGAATAAAATTACCATAATTTATAGAAACAGCCGGAATTTCACCAACAGCATCTTTCATTACAAACTTTAAATCAGAAAAATTTACACCACCAACCAACAAGCCTATTGGTGGCATTATAATATCATTTACAATTGAACTTACAATTTTACCAAAAGCTGCACCAATTATAATACCAACAGCCATATCAATAACATTGCCTTTCATTGCAAAAGCTTTAAACTCATTAATTATCTTCATTTTTTTTATTTTTTATATTTATACTTAAAATTACAATTAAATCTTATTTTTATATTACTTATAATCAACTAATTAACATTCTGCTTTATGTTCTTTTCTTAATAAATCGTTTATTGTTTTAACAGGATTAAATGTTATTAATGGCACTTCAACAAAAACCGTATTCCAATCAGACATGGCGCCATTCCACAAACCTGGCAATTCCAATGCTTTTAAAAATTTTCCATTTTTAGATTTTTCAGATATAAAACCTGTTTTTTTATCGATAAATTTATTTAAATCAAATTTATTTCCTTTATAATCTTTTACAGAACAAATTAAATCAACAGGATTAAAATGTGTTGATTTTTTAACTATTTGAGCTATATCTTCATTTTTCAAATCAATTTGTGAGCTTTCAACAATTTGCAAGGATATACTTCCATCATTATTTTTTGCCAAAAATGGTCCGCCACCAGGTTCACCTTCATTTTTAACCATTCCACAAACGCGAATTGGCCTGTTTAGCTTATTTTTTAAATATATAAGTTTCTCATTTTCATGATATTCATAATATTTATCATCAAAAATAACACACAAATCTGACTTAAAAAAAGTTTCTATTTCATTAATAAATTCAGGTGAATTTTTACCAATTTCTATATCTTCTAAATAATTAAATATTTTTTGTTGATAATCGATTAAAGCGCCACCAATCAACTTTTTATATTTTATAGTTTCCTCTTTTAAAATATCGGGCACAACATTATCAATATTTTTGATAAAAATAATATCAGCATCTAAATCATTCAAATTTTCAATTAAAGCTCCATGTCCGCCCGGGCGAAATAATATACTCCCATCGCTATTTCTGAAAGGAATATTATTTTCATCTACAGCAATAGTATCTGTAGATGATTTTTGAATTGAGAAATCCACTTTATATTTCAAAGCAAATCTTTTTTCAAAATCTGGTTTCGAATCTTTTATATGTTTTTTAAATAATTCTATATGCTCGGGTGAAACAGTAAAGTGCAGATTTGCAGTATTTTTAAGTGTTGCATATAAAGCACATTCAACCATATGCTCTTGTGCTGATGTTCTTGTTTTTTTTTCAGAATATTTATGAAATTGGAGTAAGCCTTTTGGCAAATTTTCATAATTTAAACCTTCTTTTTTTAAAATATTATCAAGAATTTTAATCCAGTTTCCGATTTTTATTTCATCAGTAATATTTAGATTTTTAAAAGTAGGAAGTTCAATCAATAAGTGATAAAAAGCAAATTTTTCTATATTATTAAAAAAATAACCCAAAGAATCTAAATCTTGGTCTTTAAGTAAATTTATAAGCTGGTCTTTTGTGTAATTATTTTCATAAAACTCAAATAACCTTTTAAACATTCTAGTTGCAGCTCCTGAAGCTGGAACAAACTTCAATATTTTTTTATCTCGCCCATAGTGATTGTAAACTCTAATATATTTTTCAATTAGCTCATTATCAATCTTTTGTATTCCATTTGTTATAGTTGCAGCTTCTATAATCTGTAAATATGGAAACCCGGATTCAAAATCATCAATTTGTTTTTCAATAACTTTTAGATCAATATTTTTTTTCTTAAATTGTTCTAAATCTTTAATGTTAAAATTCATATTTTTTTATTTCGAAGATTAATCAAAAATAACTAAGAATGATAAATTAATATAATTATTTTAATGAAAATATAAATAATAATTCTACAAATATTATAACTACAACAAATACAATTAGTTATCTAAAATATTAATTGCCCATTATAAATTTAAACTTTATCCACTTTTCATGTTTAAAACTATTTAACACTCGTTTTTTTTATATAATAAGAAATTATGTATTTTTGTAAAATAAACATTAATACATTATATAATAATGGATCCAAAATTTACAAATAGAATAAAAAAAATCCTTACTTATAGTAAAGAAGAAGCTATAAGATTAGGTAATAAATATATTGGCACAGAACACTTATTTTTAGGCATCTTAAGAGAAGGAGAAGCTGATGTTTTAGAGCAACTGATAGAATTAGGTATTGATTTAAGAGATGTAAAAGAAGAAATTGAAGACAAAATCAGAATTGATACAGTTAACACAATGGAAATTATTGAACAAAATTTGCCATTGTTAAAATCAACAGAAAGAGCATTAAAATTAACTCAATTAGAAGCCATAGATTTTAAAAGAAATGTTCCCGACACAGAGCATTTGGTTCTTGCAATATTGAAAGATGAGCAAAGCGTTGTAACACAGGTATTAAACTCAAGAAATGTTGATTATAATAAGCTTAAAGATGCTTTAATAAACGTTCCAAAAGCAGAACTTGATGATGAAGATGATGCTGCAAGTGATGAAAATATTAGTAAAGAAAATAAATCACATTCAAATCCTACAAAATCTCAATCAGAAACACCTGTTTTAGATAACTTTGGTATAGATTTAACTTCTGCAGCTGAAGCTGATGCTCTTGACCCAATTGTTGGAAGAGATTTAGAAATTGAAAGATTAGTACAAATATTAAGTAGAAGGAAAAAAAATAATCCTGTACTTATTGGAGAGCCAGGAGTTGGGAAATCAGCAATAGCAGAAGGTTTGGCTATCAGAATTATACAGAAAAAAGTTTCAAGAGTATTATTCGGAAAAAGAATTGTAACGCTGGATTTAGCTTCAGTTGTTGCCGGAACAAAATACAGAGGACAGTTTGAAGAAAGAATGAAATCAATAATAAACGAACTTGCTAAAACAGACAATGTAATTTTGTTTATAGATGAAATACATACAATTGTTGGCGCAGGTGGTGCAAGTGGTTCTTTAGATGCATCAAACATGTTAAAACCATCACTAGCGAGAGGTGAAATACAATGCATTGGCGCAACAACACTTGACGAATACAGACAACATATTGAAAAAGATGGTGCTTTGGAAAGAAGATTTCAAAAAATAATGGTTGAACCAACATCTATTGACGAAACCATTGAAATTCTTCATAATATAAAAAATCGTTACGAAGATCATCACAATGTGATATATACAGATGAAGCATTAAAATCGTGTGCAAATTTAACAGCCAGATATATAAGCGACAGACACTTACCAGATAAAGCAATTGATGCTTTAGATGAATCAGGATCTAGAGTTCATATCTCAAAAATAAAAATTCCTGCTAAAATAGAAGAAGTTGAAAAAAAGATAGAGGATATAAAAAAAGAAAAGCTATCGGCAGTTAAAAATCAACAATTTGAACTTGCAGCATTTCATAGAGATAAAGAACAAGATTTGTTGAAACAACTTGATGACGAAAAAATTAAATGGGAAAAAGACTTATCAAACAATCGCGAAACAGTTGATATTCAGAATGTTGAAGAAGTTGTAGCAATGATGACAGGTGTTCCTGTTCAAAGAATTGCCCAAACTGAAGGTGCACGTCTTTTAAAAATGAAAGACGAGCTTGTTGGAAAAATTGTTGGACAAGATGAAGCATTAATTAAAATTGTAAAAGCTATTCAACGTAATAGAGCCGGTTTAAAAGACCCTAAAAGGCCTATTGGTTCTTTCATATTTTTAGGTCCAACAGGTGTAGGTAAAACGCAGTTAGCTAAAGTGTTATCAAAATATTTATTTGATACAGAAGATGCTCTTATCAGAGTTGACATGAGTGAATTTATGGAGAAATTTTCTGTTTCCAGATTAGTTGGCGCACCTCCGGGATATGTTGGCTATGAAGAAGGTGGACAATTAACAGAAAAAGTTAGACGTAAACCATACTCAATTATACTTTTAGATGAAATAGAAAAAGCTCATCCTGATATATTTCACTTATTACTTCATGTACTTGATGAAGGCATGCTCACAGATAGTCTTGGAAGAAAAATTGATTTTAAAAATACTATTATAATTATGACCTCGAATATAGGTTCGAGACAAATACAGGATTTTGGCAGAGGAGTTGGATTTTCAACTAGTTCATTTGACGAAGAAAGAAACCATAGTATTATACAAAAAGCCTTAAAAAAAGCTTTTGCACCGGAATTTTTAAATAGAATTGATGATGTTGTATTATTTAACTCTCTTACAATGGAAGATATCCATAAAATTATTGATATCGAACTTGAAGGTTTATATAAGAGAGTTGATGATTTAGGCTATAAATTAATTATTTCTAAAGAAGCTAAAAATTTCATTGCTGAAAAAGGTTATGATACTAAATTTGGTGCAAGACCACTTAAAAGAGCAATACAAAAATATTTAGAAGATGAAATGGCTGAAGTTATTATTCAGGCATCAATTTCTGAAGGTGATGAAATAAAAGTTGGTTTTGATAAAAAAGAAGAAAAAATAAAAGTAGAATTTGTAAAGCAAAAAAAACAAAAAAAGGATATCGAAAAATCTAAAAACGATAGCCAAACTGAATAATATATTATAATTGCAAAATGGTACAATGGTGTTTTTTTATATCATTGTACCATTTTTTTTATTTTATTATTAGCGAACTATCTCCATAGCTTAAAAATCTGTAATTATTCGTTAATGCATAATCATAGATTTTTCTCCAATCGTTTCCCACCATTGCAGCAACTAATAACAGTAAAGTACTTTGTGGCTGATGAAAATTAGTTACCATTGCATCAACTATTTTAAATTCGTAAGTTGGAACTATAATAATCTGAGTTGATGCACTTAAAAATTCATATTTATTGTTCTCAAGATAAGTTAAAATTGCTTTTAAAGATTCTGTTTTTGAAACAGCATTATTTTTTTCATATGCTTCCCATTGATTTATTTTAATAAAAGAACCATTTATTTTTTTATTAATTATCTGTAAACCAATCCAATATAAGCTTTCTAAAGTACGAACAGAAGTTGTACCAACTGCCACTACTCTACCATGATGTTCAATTAAAGATTTTAAAAAGGACTTCTCCACAATAAAATGTTCTTCATGCATTTCATGTCCTGATATACTTTCGGATTTAACAGGACGAAAAGTACCAGCACCAACATGTAAAGTTAATTCAAGCTTTTTAATTCCTTTTTTTTCAATTCCTTTTAAAACATTATCAGTAAAATGAAGTCCGGCGGTTGGAGCAGCAACAGAGCCTTTATTTTTTGCATAAACAGTTTGATATCTGTTTTTGTCTTCATTTTCAGATTCTCTGTTTAAATAAGGAGGTAATGGAGTTTTACCGGCATCATCTAAAACATCACCAAAAGTAATTGATAATGAAGCATTTGAGTTATTTTTTTGTTTCCAATTAAATTTTATTATTACATAATTTCCAATTAATTCTTGTTTTTGTGCACTTAAAATAAAAGTTTCATTGCCGAAATTAATTTCTTTACTTAAAAAATTGTTTTTCCACTTCTTTAAATTTCCAACCATGCATTTCCATTCGCATGTTTCACTAGCTTGAAAAGCCAAATTATAATCGGAAGGATTATGTGGTTCAAGACAAAAAATTTCTATTTTAGAACCTGTTTCTTTATAAAAATCTAATCTAGCCTGAATAACTTTAGCATTATTAAAAATCAACAAATCATTTTTATCAAAAAAATCAGTAATATCACTAAATTTATATGTGTTAATATCAGAATTTTTGTAATAAAGCAATTTTGATTGATCTCTTATCTCCACTGGATATTTAGCAATTTTCTCATCCGCCAGCTCGTAAGTATAATCTGCAATTAATATATTTTTTATTTGGTCAAGCATATTTTTTTATTTGGGATGCAAAAGTAAATAAAATAATTATAAAATAACTTGAGTTCGATATAAGAAAAAGATAAATTAAATAAGCCTTTTGCATTAAAAATACTTAAAATTGCTCAATTTATAATACTTCAATAAATTTTGGATGTAAATTTTAATTATAGAAACATCATACTTAATATTTACATTTAATATTGTTAATAAATAATCTAAAAAGCTTAATATGTAAATTTTATTTATCATTTAATAGTTATATTTTTGCAATTGATATTTTTATAATAAAATATCATAAGTGTTTTTTGTAAAAAAAGTTAAATTACTGATAAACATAAGCTTTATAAATGGATAATTTTATAGTATCAGCAAGAAAATATAGACCTTCAACTTTTAATTCTGTTGTTGGTCAAGCATCAATTACTTCTACTTTAAAAAATGCAATTAAAAATAATCATTTAGCACATGCTTATCTTTTTTGCGGACCAAGAGGAGTTGGAAAAACAACATGTGCAAGAATTTTTGCAAAAACTATTAATTGTCAAAATTTAGCTAATGATACAGAAGCATGTAACGAGTGCGAATCATGTACATCATTCAACAGCAGTCGTTCGTATAATATTCATGAATTAGATGCTGCATCAAACAATTCAGTTGAAGATATAAGAAGCTTAATAGACCAAGTACGAATTCCACCACAAATTGGAAAATACAGCATATATATAATAGACGAGGTTCATATGCTTTCTTCTCAGGCTTTTAACGCTTTTTTAAAAACACTTGAAGAGCCGCCACCACATGCAATTTTCATTTTAGCAACAACCGAAAAGCACAAAATAATCCCAACAATACTTTCTAGATGTCAAATATTTGATTTTAACAGAATTACTGTTGAAGATATAAGTAAACATCTTGAATTTGTGGCTAATAGTGAATCGATTAAATCAGATCCTGAAGCATTAAATATAATTGCTCAAAAGGCAGATGGTGCTTTGAGAGATGCATTATCATATTTCGACCAAATTGTTAGTTTTTCGGGCAAAAATATTACATATGAGAAGACTATTGACAATCTTAATGTTTTAGATTATGATTACTATTTTAGACTGATTGATGCATTTATTATAAACGACCATTCTGAATCTTTTTCAATATTTAATGAAATTTTGAACAAAGGCTTTGATGGTCACCACTTTATAAATGGACTTTCAAAACACATAAGAGATATTATTGTAAGTAAAGATGAAAAAACTATTGAATTAATTGAAGTTGGAAAATCAATTAAAGAAAAATATTTAATTCAAGCCAAAAAATGTACTGTTCCTTTTCTATTTCAGGCATTAAATATTTTAAATACTTGCGATTTATCATATAAAACAAGTCAAAATAAAAGATTATTGGTAGAACTTGCACTTATAAATTTGAATCAAATTACAATAAATATAATTAAGCAGCAAAACACAGTTCAAAATCAAAAACAAAATATTGTTAAATCAGAAACTAAAACAGAAATTAAAGAACAAAAAAATGAAAATTTATCTTCAATCTCAATAAAAGATACATTATCTAACAAACAGGAAATAAAAAAAGATATAAAAATTGAAGAAAAAGTTGTAGTTGCTGAAATTAAAGAAAAACAAACATCCGAATTTACAATAGAAATGCTAACTAAAGCTTGGGATGAATTTGCTGAAACAATTAAGAGCACTAAACCTAGAATATTTGCTATTTTAAAAGCAAATAAACCTGATTTGAAAGAGGATTCAGCAATTGAGTTTTCTTTAAGTAATAATCTTCAGGAAGATGCTGTGATTAAAATTAAGAATGAAATCATTAATTATTTAACTAAATCGCTTAATAACAACAATATAAAGCTTATTTTTGTAATAAAAGAAGGTGATGTTAAAAAACAACTTTATACAGATTCTGATAAGTATAAATATTTAACCGAAAAAAATGAAAATTTAAATAAATTGAAACAAAAATTTAATTTAGATTTCTAAAAAAAAAAGCTGCTATTAAGGCAGCTTTTTTTTTAATAAAGTTTTATTACGATATATTTTCTATAATTCCATTTAAAGTTGCACTAGGACGCATAGCTTTTTCCGCTTTTTCGAAAATAGGTCTGTAATAACCACCTATATCAGTAGGTTTTCCTTCAGCACTTGCAATTTCACTAAGAATTTTAGTTTCATTATCTTTTAAAAGTTTAGAAACAACAGCAAACTTTTGCTTAAGATCAGCATCTTTATTTTGCTCTGATAAAGCCTCTGCCCAATATTCAGCAATATAAAAATGAGTTCCTCTGTTATCCAATTCGCCAGCTTTTCTTGAAGGAGCTTTTCCATTTTCAAGATATTTTCCTACAGCTAAATCAAGAGTTTCGGCAAGAACTTTAGCTTTTTCGTTATTGAAATTGGACGCTAAATGTTCTAACGAAACAGTAAGAGCTAAAAATTCACCTAAAGAATCCCATCTAAGGTGTCCTTCTTCTAAAAATTGCTGAACGTGTTTTGGTGCAGAACCACCAGCTCCTGTTTCAAATAAGCCTCCTCCGTTTAAAAGCGGAACAATTGATAACATTTTAGAACTAGAACCAAGTTCTATAATTGGAAATAAATCTGTTAAATAATCTCTTAAAACATTTCCCGTAACAGAAATTGTATCCTCGCCTTTTCTAATTCTTTCAAGAGAAAATTTCATGGCATCTGTCAAAGACATTATTCTAATATCCAAACCTTTAGTGTCATGATTTTTAAGATATTTTTCAACTTTTTCGATTACTTTTACATCATGCGCTCTGTTTTTATCTAACCAAAATATTGCAGGTGCTCCAGTTACTTTTGCTCTTTTAACAGCTAATTTCACCCAATCTTGGATTGGAATATCTTTAGCTCTTGACATTCTCCAAATATCGCCTTTTTCAACAATATTTTCTAAAATTGTATTTCCATCAGCATTAATAACTTTTACAGTTCCATTTTCAGGAATTTCGAAAGTAGTTGGATGAGAACCATATTCTTCAGCTTTTTGAGCCATTAAACCAACATTAGAAACACTTCCCATTGTTGCAGGATTATAAGCACCATTTACATTACAATCATCAATAACTATCTGATACATAGTAGCATAACATCTGTCAGGAATCATCGCTTTTGTGTCATGAAGTTTATTATCAGTTCCCCACATTTTACCACCATCTCTAATAACAACAGGCATTGAAGCATCAACAATAATATCGTTTGGCACATGTAGATTAGTTATTCCTTTATCTGAATTAACCATTGCAAGGTCCGGACGAGTTTTATATACATTTTGTATATCTTGTTCTATTTCAGATTTTTTATCAGCAGCTAAAGTTTGTATTTTTGAATATAGATCACCTAAACCATTATTTGCGTTTACTCCAAGTTCTTTAATAATTTCTGCATGTTTTTCAAAAACATCTTTAAAATAAACAGAAACTGCATGTCCAAACATAATTGGATCAGAAATCTTCATCATTGTAGCTTTCAAATGCAATGACAATAAAATTCCTTTATTTTTAGCATCTTCAATTTGCTCTTCATAGAATTTTCTTAAGGCATTTTTACTCATAAAAGTACCATCCAGAATTTCACCTTTTAAAGCAGTTAATTTATCTTTTAATATTATTGTTTTTCCATCAGTTGTATGCAATTCTATTTTAAAATCGCCACCATTTTCCATAACAACCGATTTCTCATTTCCATAAAAATCACCACTTGGCATAAAAGCAATATGAGATTTTGACACTTTAGGCCAATCTTTCATCATTCTATGAGGATTTTTTTGAGCAAACTTTTTTACAGATGCAGCAGCTCTTCTATCTGCATTACCTTCACGTAAAACTGGGTTTACCGCACTACCTAAAACTTTAGCAAATCTCTCTTTAAGAGCCTTTTCCTCATCAGTTTTTGGATTTTCAGGGAAATCTGGTATATTATAACCTTTTTCTTGTAATTCTTTAATTGCATCTTTTAATTGCGGTATTGATGCGCTAATATTTGGAAGTTTAATTATATTAGCTTCAGACTTTTGAGTTAAATTTCCTAATTCAGCTAAATAATCAGGAATTTTTTGCTCTTCTTTTAAATTATCAGGAAAATTTGCAATAATTCTACCACCAAGAGAAATATCTCTGGTTTCTACAACAACACCTGCTGCTTTTGTAAAGGCATTAACTATGGGCAATAATGAATATGTAGCCAAGGCTGGTGCTTCATCAATATCTGTCCAGATAATTTTTGATTTTTGCTCTGTCATTTTAATTAAATTTATATTATTGTATAAATAGTAGTTTATTTTATGATTAAAATCATATTTTTTCACAAAATTAAAAAAAATATTATGTCTGCATAATTTTTAAAACAAAAAAAGATGTAATATAAATCACATCTTTTTCAAATAAGTTTTTCAAAAATTTAGTTTTAATCAACAACAAAAATTAATTTTATGAAAAACTATTATATAACAAGCATTACCACTTTATTAAAGCAGACGCCCATGTAAATCCACTTCCAAAAGCAGCTAGTACATGTAAATCATTTTCTTTAATCATATTTTTTTCCCACATTTCGCTAATTATAATTGGAATTGTAGCTGCAGTTGTATTTCCTAATCTTTGAATATTATTATACACTCTATCATCAGTAAGTTTTAATTGTCTTTGAACAAACTGGCTAATTCTTAAATTAGCTTGATGAGGAACAAACATATTTAAATCAGCAGGAGTATAATTATTAGTTTTTAGAGCTTCCATAATAACTTCTGTAAATCTAACAACAGCATTTTTAAATACTAATTGTCCATCCATTTGAGGAGTTGTATTTATATAATCCTCATCCATTTTAGGATAATATTTTCTAGGAGTAAAATTACCCGGTCCTCTAACATATAGTGCTTCAGCAAATTCACCTTGCGAATGTAAATGTGTAGATAAAATACCTTTACCTTCTTCTTCTGATCTTGAAAGAACAACAGCACCTGCACCATCGCCAAAAAGAACACTAACTGCTCTTCCTCTGGTTGTTAAATCTAAACCTGAACTATGTAATTCTGAGCCAATTACAAGAATATTTTTATACATTCCTGTTTTAATAAACTGATCCGCAACCGACAAAGAATAAATAAAGCCTGAACACTGATTTCTAACATCCAATGCAGCAATAGTTCTTTTTCCACCAAGTTCGTACTGAACAGTAGTTCCAGGTCCAGGAAAATAATAATCCGGACTAAGGGTTGCAAAAATGATAAAATCAATATCATCAACTGTTAAACCGGCTCTTTCAATTGCTATTCTAGAAGCTTTTGTTCCCATATTGGCAGTAGTATCTTTGCCATACTCTGCAAATCTTCTTTCTTCAATGCCTGAGCGTTCTCTAATCCACTCATCAGTGGTATCCATTATTTTTTCAAGGTCTTTGTTAGTAACAACCTTTTCAGGCAAATAGTGGCCTGCTCCTGTTATCTTTGATTTGAACATATTTATTTGAATTTATTTTCGGGTCGAAAAATACAACTATTTATTTACTTGGCCAAATCTAGTTTATAGATTATTTTTTAATTCGAACAGATGGATTAGTCGAAAATATAAATTGTATTACGCAAATATTAGATATTAAGGGAAATACAGTAATGCGTATTAATTCAAAATAATTTATTTTAAGAAATCAAATTATCATTTTAAAAAGCAATTTCATATATTCGTAAAACATTTTTTTAAATATTAAAATAATTATCATGCAAAATAAAATAATTTTAATAACTATAGTGTTAATAACTAGCTTATTAGCTTGTATAAACACAAATAAAAATATAGTTACAGCAATAAATGGAGATTCACTTTTTATTGCTGAAAACTATACTAAAAATGAATATTTTGTTGAGATGAGAGATCGCGTAAAGCTTTTCACATCAGTATATTCTCCAAAAGATAAAAGCAAAACATATCCGATTTTATTTAAAAGAACACCATATAGCTGTATTCCATACGGTGAAAATAATTTGGCTGAATCTATCGGCTCTTCAATGAAGCTTGTTAAAGATTTATATATTTTTGTTTATCAGGATGTTAGAGGTAAATTTATGTCGGAAGGAGAATTTGAAGATGTTAGACCTTTAGCCGATAATTATAATGATTCTACAAAAATTGATGAAAGCACAGATGCTTGGGATTCAATAGATTGGCTAATAAAAAACATTAAAAATAATAACGGAAAACTTGGAATGTGGGGAAATTCATATCCCGGATTTTATGCAGCCATGGCTTTAATAAATGCACATCCTGCTTATATTGCATCAACACCACAATGTCCGGTAACAGACTGGTTTTTTGAAGATTTTCATCATAATGGAGCTTTTCTGCCTGCGCATTATTTTAATTTTGGACAATATTTTGGACAAGTAAGAACAGATACCGTAAAAGAATGGCCCGCTCCTCTTTTTGAATTTAATACTGATGATGGATATGAATTTTATTTAGAAAATGCAATACCTCTATCGAAAATCAACAAAAATTTATATTATTATAAAATTGCTTTCTGGGATACATTAATGGAACATCCAAATTATGATAAATTTTGGCAAAAAAGAAGCTTAATTACTTATCTTAAAGATATAAAACCTGCTGTTTTAACAATTGGCGGATGGTTTGACGCAGAAGACTTATATGGTCCGCTACATGTTTTTGAGGCTATTGAAAAAAGCACAGAAAATAATAACAATAAAATTGTAATGGGACCATGGATACATGGAGGTTTTGCTCGTGGTAATGGTTCAACTTTGGGGAATGTGTTTTTTGGCAACTCTCCTGCTCCATCAGATTATTACAGAGATAGCATAGAATTTCCGTTTTTCAAATATTATTTAAAAGGCGAAGGCAATTTAGATTTACCAAAAGCTCTTATGTTCGAAACAGGAAATAATAAATGGCAGGCATTTAATGAATGGCCACCAAAAAATTCACAAACAGAAAAATTGTTTTTTCATAAAAACGGAGATTTAAACACACAAATTCCAATTAATCAGGAGTTTAATGAATTTATCAGTAATCCAAAAAATCCTGTTCCATATACAGAAGCTGTTTCTACAAAAATGACTAAAGAGTATATGACTGATGATCAACGATTTGCAGATAAAAGAGAAGATGTTATTTCGTATAAAACAATTGTTTTAGATAATGATAAAACTATAGCAGGAAAAATAAAAGTCTGTTTGTATGTATCTACAAATCAATCTGATGCAGACTGGATTGTAAAATTAATTGATGTTTATCCTGATAATTTTAAAAACTTTGAGCACAATCCTGACAGCATTAAAATGGCAGGATATCAACAAATGTTACGGAGCGAAGTTTTTAGAGGCAGATATCGCAATTCATTAGAAAAACCGGAAGCTTTTGTTCCAAATAAAATAACAAAAGTTAAATTTGAGCTTCAAGATGTATTGCATACTTTTAAAAAAGGACATAAATTAATGGTTCAAGTCCAAAGTACATGGTTTCCACTTGTAGATGTTAATCCGCAAAAATATGTTGACAATATTTATAAAGCTAAAGAAGAAGATTTTGTAAAAGCAACACATAAAATTTATTGCTCAAAAGATAATGCATCATATATTGAAATAAGAGTTTTATAGATTATTAATAAAAGAAGTAAAAAAAATTAGAAAACGCAATGTAAAACCCACTGCTCAACGTAAAGGCTGATTAAAAGCGAGGAAGTTCGGCGAAGTTTGTAACTATGTCGAATAATAAAGGTGGTTTTTAACTAACAAAATGCGCTAGCATTTTAAAAAGGCTTGAAAAACGTAAAAATTATTAATATTAACATGAATAACTTATTCGTAAATATGAAAAAATGCTACCGAATAGTAATTAAAAACTACTGTGATAATAAAATGTGGAGTTGAAAGTTTATAAAGGTGAAAGTCAAAAAGTTGATGTTGATTTTTTGTTCTAATTTTATAGCCCAAATTTGAGCTACTGAAATACAAGTAAATATCACACAAATTTATGAACTTTAAACATTTAACTATATAACTCTCGAATTATATGAATAATTCGGGTTAAGTATCTATTAGCAAAATGTGTGAATTATATAAAAGATATTAATAGTTGTGTAACACATTTTATTGCAAATCAGAGGACCTTTGCAATAAATTAGATTCACAAAGTAATATGGATGTTTTTTAAAATTATTTACACACTTATAATTAACAAAATGAAAAAATTAATTCTTATTTTAATGGTAATATGCACATTATTAGCGTTTTACCCTATTCAGTCAAATGCAACAACAAAAGTTACACCTTCGACATTAGTAGCTGATAAACCGGCAGAATCGGCAAGAGCTAAAGTTTTATTGTTGCGTTTAGACGAAATAAAAGCAATGGATAAGACTAATTTAAAATCACCTGAAAAAAGAGTTTTACGCAAAGAGGTACGTTCAATTAAAAAAGAGCTTCAAACAATGGGGCATGGTATTTATGTCTCTTTAGGTGCAATAATAATTATTGTTCTTTTACTAGTTATTTTATTCTAAAAATAAAATTTTCAACTTATATTATAAATTATTGTAGTTAATAACAAAAGCTTGCTGTTTTTTTTATTATGATAAAAAAGAAGAATTATTATTCTACAAAAAAGCCTGACAGTTGTTAAAACTTGTCTGGCTTTTTTCTATGCAAATTTTAAATTAGTTTTGGCTAAAGCCAATGTCAAAAGAAAGAAATTAAATAAAAAAAAGCATTCAGCATAATTTAATTAATGATTACAAAAAGCAGCTTCCAGTCCAGGTTTTTCGGTCTCTTTATTTTTAAAATATAAAAATCCGCTTAATCTAGGATAGTTATCAAAATCAGTATCAATCAGATATGTAATTTCATAATTAATATTATTTTCATAAAAACTAATTACAAAAACTTTAATTTTTTCTGATAAAGTTTCTTTAATACCTGCTTCGCATATAATTTTGTCATCACCAATTTGTCTTGTAACATTAAATTTACCATTGGTATTTTCTATTTTCATAAAACCTGTGTAGGCTTCATTGCATTCTATTTTTTTTCCTATAATAGTATATTCACCAACAAGAAAATCGTTTAAAAAATTGTAATCATTGTCTTCTTCGACTTGAGAAAACACATTTGAAAATGAATAAAGTATTATTGTTAAAGTTATAATTATTTTCATGGTAAATAATATTAAATTAATATTTTACAGATTATCAAAATTAATGAATAAGCCAGTAAAAACAAAAAAAGCTGCCTGAAAATCAGACAGCTAAACAGTATTGATAAACGAAAAAAAGCTCTATAAAAAATTTATGAAAAAGTAGGTTCAAAATCTTTAACCGCTTCATTTTCATATTGAGTTAAAACAGTGTTTGCATTTCCGATATCTAGACCTATAGCTGTTGATTTATCACCTCCAGCAAGCATAATAGAATTAAAGCTATATCCTTCACTAGTTAATGTTAAAGGATTAGAAACTACTTCAACACTAGCAATATCGTTAAATTCATCATCAAAAGCCTGAACTAATTCGGGAAATAATGCACCACCGCCAGTTAAATATATTCTATTTGCAATTTCAAAGTCAGCATCTCTAAATGATTTTCTTAATACAGGCGAAACAACTTCTTTGTAATATCTATGTAAAACAGCCTTTCTAACATCAACTATATTTATACGTTTTCTGTCAAGAATTATATAATCATTCCTGAATAACATATCAATATGTTTTTCAGTTTTAAATCCCAAATAATATTTTGTAGATAAGGCTCGCATAAGCATTTCAACAGCATATTGCATTCCATTTATACTAACCGAAGTTCTATGAACAATACCACTTTCAGTACTTAATACGGCCTCGCAAGTTCCATAACCCAAACTAACAACAAAAAAATTGCCTTCTTTTGTATGTTCACCAACTCTTAAGGCAATAATATTACCAATCATTTCAGGAAGAATTTCAACATTTTGAATATTTGTTTTTATTCTAGTTCTGTCTTCTTCAGAGAAAGTTTTTGGATTATAATCTATATTTTCTAAGTTTTTTATGGTTTCCTTAGCGATATCTTTATAAATTTGATATGTGGAAAAGGGAAAACCTGTAGTAACAGTTAAAGGTCTGTTGTTCATGTTTGTAGCTAGTAATATACCAGCTTTTAGAAATAAATTATAATCTAATTCTCTTGGCGAACTGTTAATCGCTTTATGAGGAGAAGAGCCTTCAGTTAATGCTAAATTACCAACTATATATGCCTGATTATCAGTATCATAAATTTCTATTCCGTTTAATAAATCATTAGATACTGAATTTAATTGCATTCCTGTTGCTTCAAAAACACTTGGAAAACTATAGCTTTTTTTCTTCATTGCAAATTTGTTTTTACATAATTATTTACATTTTGTAATCAATCAAATTCTATACCAAAATATTTCATACTGTTTAATAACAAAAATGTATACTTAAATATATCATTTAAATTTAATTTTTAGATTACTATATATTAAAATTACAAATAAGTATAGAAGCAAAATATATTTGTTATTTTAAAAAAATGTATATCTTTGTTATAATTAAATAATCAAATTATACCATACTATGAACATTTACACAGGAAATCTTAACTATAAAATTAGTGAAGATGAATTAAAATCAGTTTTTGAAGAATTTGGAGAAGTAATTTCTGTTAAAATCATTATCGATAAATATTCAGGAAAAAGTAAGGGCTTTGCATTTGTCGAGATGAAAAACGATGAAGATGGCAAAAAAGCTATCGAAGAACTAAACGGCAAAGATGTTGGTGGCCGAGTAATGAAAGTAAATGAAGCAAGAGAAAAGAAATAAATTAAAAAATATTTTTATATATAAGCAAAGCATAAATTATGCTTTGCTTATTTTTTTTATAACTATTTGATATTCTTTAATATATCAATCAATAAATCCCAAAATTTCACAACCGAAGGTATATATATTCTCTCGTCTGGAGAATGAGCTCCTTTTACAGTAGGACCAATAGAAACCATGTCTAATTGCGGATATTTTTTCAAAAACAAACCACATTCTAAACCTGCGTGAATTGCTAATATTTGCGGATCTTGAGTGAAAAGATTTTGATATGATTTTTTTGCAATTTGCAATATTTTTGAATCCAATTTAGGTTTCCATCCTGGATATCCTTCAGATTGAATAACTTTTGCACCTGCTAATTCAAAAACTGATTTAACCATTGTTGAGATATCAATTAAAGCAGAATTAACAGAACTTCTTTGACTTGTTCCTATTATGATTTTATCATCAATAAATTTTACTGAAGCCAGATTTGTTGAAGTTTCAACTAAATTATCAATACTTTGGCTCATAGCAATAACACCATGAGGACAAGCATAAATTGATTGAATTAAACGTTTTTGAGTTTCTTTATCTATAACAAAATCAGGATTATCAACAGTATCCATTTCTATATTTAAATCTGGTTCAGTTACAGCCAATTCATTTGTAATTTCAGAACTGTAAATGTTTAAAGCAAGCCGAATTTGTTCTTTATCATGCTGTTTTACAGAGATTATAGCATATGCTTCTCTTGCAATAGCATTTCTAAGGTTTCCACCATCAAAATTACTTAGTCTGAAATCTATTTTTTCGGATAATCTCCATAAAAATCTATTTAAAATTTTATTTGCATTACCAAGGCCACTATCAATTTCATCGCCAGAATGCCCACCTTTTAAACCACTTATAGATATTTTACAAGAATAACAGTTATCATTAATTTTTTCTTTTTTATATTCAAATTCAGCTGCAGAATCTTTTCCGCCGGCACAACCGATAAAAATTTGTCCTTCGTCTTCTGAATCCAAATTAATTAATACAGAGCCTTTTAAAAAGCCTTCTTTTAATCCAAAAGCACCGGTCATGCCAGTTTCTTCATCAGATGTAAATAAAGCCTCAATTGGTCCGTGTTGCAAATCATCAGAACTTAAAATAGCTAATGCAGCTGCTACGCCAATTCCATCATCAGCTCCTAAAGTTGTTCCTGTTGCAGTTACCCAATCGCCATCTACATAGGCTTTTATAGAATCAGTATCGAAATTAAAATCTACATCGTTGTTTTTTTCGCAAACCATATCGGAATGACTTTGCAAAATAACAATAGGAACATTTTCCATTCCTTTAGTAGCTTTTTTTCTAATAACTACATTACCAACATCATCTTTTTCAGCTTCAAGATTATTATTTTTAGCAAAATTAAGAAGATATTGAATTATTTTTTCTTCTTTTTTAGAAGGTCTGGGTATTTTTGTTATTTCATCAAAATATTTCCAAATCAAGTTTGGTTTTAAATTGCTTATATCACTCATTTTATTATATTTAAAATTAACATTTTTTCAAAATTAAAAGATTTTAACACACATTTAAAATTATTTAGTAATAATTCTAAATTTAATTACAAAACTGACATTTATCCATTTTTAAAAAGAAAATTTATGCTATTTTTGGGATTTTAAAATTGAAAACAAATTAAACAGATAAATAAAATGGCAAAAAGAACAATAGTTACAATGCCTGGTGATGGTATTGGAAAAGCAGTACTTGATGAAACCTTAAGAGTGCTTGAAGCATCAGGATTTGAAGCTGATTATGTAGAAGGAGATATTGGGTGGGAATTTTGGAAAAAAGAAGGAAATCCACTTCCGGAAAGAACAATTAAATTACTTGAAAAACACAAAATCGGACTTTTTGGTGCAATAACATCTAAACCAAAGGATGAAGCATTTGATGAACTTTCTGACGAACTTAAAGATAAAAGTCTTGTATATTCAAGTCCAATTGTTGGTTTACGTCAACATTTTAATCTTGAAATTTGTGCTCGTCCATGCAAAACTTATAAAGGCAATCCTTTAAATTTTATTAGAAGAGGAAAAGGAGATGAAGTAGAAGAACCATTAGTAGATGTTGTAATTTTCAGACAAAACACTGAAGGTTTATATGGCGGAGTTGAGTGGTCAAATCCAAGCGAAAAAGTATATGATGCATTTATGACTCATCCTAAATTTAAACTGAATTTTGGAAAAACTCCAAAAGAAGAAGTTTCAATTTCAACCAGAATTTTCACAAAAGAAAGAACTTATAACATTTTAAAAGAAGCATTTGAACATGCAAAAAAATACGGATATAAATCAGTAACACTTTGCGAAAAACCGAATGTAATTCGTGAAACATCAGGGATGATGTATAAAATGGCTTTAGAAATGCAAAAAAATGATTATCCGAATATTGAACTTTGGAACACAAACATTGATGCACAAATGATGTGGCTGACTAAAAACCCTGAAGATTACGGAGTTATAGTTGCCGGAAATATGTTTGGCGATATAGTTTCTGACGGATTTGCAGGTTTAATTGGTGGTTTGGGTTTTGCTTGTAGCGCACAATGGTCGAAAGAAGGCATAGCTGTTTTTGAACCAACACATGGTTCAGCTCCAAAATATGCCGATTATGAAACTTCAATTGTAAATCCAATTGCAATGATAGAATCAGCTTGTATGATGTTAGATTTTATAGATGAAAAGTCAATTGCTAAAAAAATCAGAATTGCTATTGCAGCTGTAATTGAAGAAGGAAAAGTCAGAACTTATGACATGAAAAAAATGCGTGGAAAAGCTGATGTTGTAAATAATGGAGCAGCATCTACAAAAGAAATGGCGGATGCAATTATTGCAAAATTGTAAACTCAGATTCCTTTACAAAAAAAAAGAGGCTGTTTTTAAAACAGCCTCTTTTTTTTTTTGTAAATCATTAATAAACAATATTTTAAGAAATATAAACCATTGTTGCTCCATAACCATATTCTTTAAAAGAAGCATCTTGAAATTTATATTTTTTATAGTTTCTTTCTAATTCTTTTCTTAATTCAATTTTTAAAGTTCCAGCTCCTACTCCATGAATAAAAATGATTTTTTTTACTCTGTCAGTTATTGCACTTTCCATTTCAGTTTTAAATGTATTTAATTGAATTTCAACCATTTCTGAATTTGAAAGTCCATTATAATTATCTAATAATTGATGGATATGTAAATCAATTTCTCTTTGTTCTGTTGATTTAGAGGTTTTGGATATTCTTGGTCTATTTATTTTTTCACTTTTGTTTTTTTCGAGCATTGCCATTTTAATTTCCTCAGCGCTAATTTCAGGCATAATTTGCTCATTTACAGTTGTTTCGTCATAGGCAGAATATAAATAAGCTTTTTCGTCAAAAAAATCATTTTCTGTATATGTTGAATCTTTAAAAAACTTAATTGGATTAAATTTTATTTCATCTGAAAAAACAGGTTTTACTTGGTGCGGAGTATTTTTATAAAACATTGCTTGAAATACCAACGAATCCAAATCATTAATTTCTTTTTTTGTAAATTTCTTAATAAAGGTTTTTAAATTTGCATTAATATTTCCGGGATAGCTGACATGAAATGCACCATATTTTATCATTAAATTATATGAAACATTATAATTACTATCGTTTATGAAATGAAGAACTAAATCACTATCGCTTAAGTTATCCTGATTTTCTGGAACAAAGGCTAAAAATAAATAAATATTATCATCTTCTTTTTCAAATTCTTCCTCTACAACTTCCTCATTATCACCACTATTACTGTAATTAGTTAATTCATTTATTGATATTTCGTTATTAGAACTTACACTAATTCCTACCGAATTATCTGGTATTAACTCAGCCTCATGAACCGGAATTTCAAAATCGTCGTCATTTAAAACCAAAACTGTTTCATTATCTATAAATTTTACAACTTTGCCTCCACCTACTTCATTTAAAAACTTTACTTTATCTCCAATATTGTATTTCATTCTAAAATATTTTAGTATTAATTAACAGTTAAATTTCTTCAATAGTATCTTTATGCAACCAGCCAACTCTTCCATCGCTAAGTTTTATTTCGCACCAATTATCTAATATATCTATAATTGTAACTTTTAAACCTTCATGAATAATAAACAAATCTGTACCATTTATATTTGGTGAGCTTTTAACACTAACTGAAGAACTAAAAACTATTGCAGTTTTATGTTTATTGTATTTATTATTTTGATGATAAGCATTAAAATAACTTAATATGGAAATTGAAATTAGTATAAATAAGAAATAAAAAGATAATTTACGAAAAACTACTTTAGGTGAGAAAAGAAAAATTAAACCCGACAATAAAAACAGAATAAAACTTACTATACTTATCCAACTCCAAATTTTTGTTGAAAACATGCTTGCAAAACCATCAATCCATCTTAAAAAAAAGATTTCAGGAATGTCGTCAATTTTGTCTTGAATGAATCTATAACTATGTTCAAGATTTGTTGTAATATCTTCATTATCAGGCTCTAGTAGTTTTGCTTTTTCATAAAAAAGAATAGCATTTTTATAATCTTTTAAACGATAGTATGAATTGCCAATATTATAATATAATTCTGATGATGTAAAACCCTGATTAATAACAATTTTATAATAATCTAAAGCTTTTTCAAATTCAGATTTATTATAAGCATCATTTGCAAGCTTAATAACTTTGTACAAAGAATCAGCTTGCGAAAAAGTAAAAGATGCATTTAAAGATATGAACAGAATCGATAAAGTAATTATTTTAATTCTATAAGATAAATTTTTCATTTTCAGTTTGTTTACAATTAACAATTTACAGTTAATAATTGTTCATTTTCAATATTAAGAGTTAGTTTTATTAAACTCAAAACAGCTTAAATTAATTGAGCCATTTTATTTATTACTTTACTAGCTTTTTCATAGTCTTCTGTTAAGCCATTATTTTCAGAGGCAGGAGAATATTTAGCAAATTCGCAACTATCAATTACAGAAATAAAATCAAAAATTACATCTTCGTTGACTTTATATTTTATTAAAGTTTCTTTAACATTATCACGCGATAATTCTGAAACAGGAATATTTAATTTATCACTTAAATATCCCCAAAGAGCCTTTATAACTTCATTGTAGAATTTTTCTTTATCATTTAGTTTTAAAAATGAATTGGCGGTTTTTAAGTGTTTTTTTGATACTTTATTGGCATATTTATTTTTTTGAAGTGCAATATTTGAATTAAACTTCAATCTTCTTCTTAAAATCAGAATAGATATTGCAAAAAGTAAAATAGAAATTATATAAAAAAGATAAAATTCAATACTTCCAAAAAAGTTATAGTTAATCTCTTTTAAATCAAAATCATCTAATTCTATATGTCTGATGTCAGTTCCAATTGATTGAACATCTTCTTTAGAAACAGTTAAATTATTGTTTGCTGTATTAATCAGATTTCCTTTTTCAACATTTATTTTTAACTCTTTGGTATTAAGCGTTTTATATGATTTAGAAATAATATCAAAATAACTAAAACTAATCTGAGGAATTGTATATTCACCTTGTTCTCTAGGGATTAACAAATATTCAAAAGTTTTACTTCCTTTCGAGCCTGCTAAAGAATTTTCTATATTATTATTAATTTTAGGATCAAAAACTTCAAAAGTATTAGGAAAATTTACAGTTATTTCATCAATCAATTTAATATTACCAGAACCAGAAATTTTAACTTTCAAAGTAATACTTTCGTTAGATTTAATATTATCTCTGTCAACAATAGCAGAAATACTAAAATTTTCACCAACAGCACCGTTAAAAGAAGCTGGTTTATTTTCAGGAAGCGGAAGAACTTTTACGCTTCTGGCAGAACTTTTCATTTTTTTGTTAATATCAACGTAAGTATCAACATAATCACCAAAAAAGTTCCGTCTTTTTCCGGCTTTTTTTTGCACAATACATTCAAGTTCAAAAGGTGTAATTATAAGATTACCAGATCGTTGAGGAAAAAGTATTGTTTGTTTTAATAATCCTGTTTGATATAATTTGCCATTAACATTTTCTCTTTGCAATGAAATATTTCCGGGCGATTCAATGTCTTGAGTCCAAAAACCAGTATATGAGGGAAATTTATAATCTGTCAAAGATTTTAAACCCATTCTGTCATATACTTTTATGTTTGCAATTAACTGTTCGCCTTGATAAACAGTAGATTTATTCAAATTAATTCTGACAAAAATATCATCGTTTTCATCAGAAACACTTGGTGTAGAAGCTTCAATATTATTATTTGTATTTGAAGTTCCGCCTTTAATTACCTCAATAACAATTGGTTCGGTGAAATATTTATTTCCATCAACAGTAATTTCAGCTTTATCAATAGTAAATTTACCTGTTTTTGTAGCCTGAATTATATAATTATATGAAACAGTAAGAGTTTGGCTAGTGGTACCATTTATATACTGAAAACTAGAACTTGTTGAAGTGCTAGGTCCTGCTAATACAGTAAAATCGTTAATAGAAGGAGGTTTAAATCCTGCACCATTTGCATTTACGGCAAAGCTAAGTCTAAAATTTTCGCCCATTTCAACAACTTTATTTGCAGAAGCTTTAAAAGAAACCTGAGCAAAAACTTGATTAAAAGCAAAAATCAACAATAATATTAAAGTTATATACTTTTTCATATTTCTATTTTTTTATAGCCCTTCTAGATTTATATCCTGAATAGCTCTCTTTCCATGCTAATTACAAATTACTAATAAACAAATTACTAAATTTTACCAATCTTTTTCTGTTTTAACTGATTTAACATTAGCTTTTATTTTTTTCAATTTATCTTGTACGTTTTTATCATCGTTTTCAATAGCTTCCAACAATCTCATAGCATCTTCTTTAGAAATTTGATTTATATTCTGCTTATTTTCAGATGCTTTTTCTTCAGAATCAGGTTTTCCATCGTTATTTGAATCTAAATCTCTGTAATCAGGAGTTCCGTCTTTATCAGTATCTTGAGGTTTTTCAGGGTTTTTACCTGCTTCTTCAGAATCGGATTTGCCATCGTTATCAGAATCTTGATCTTGATGATCAGGCGTGCCATCATTATCAGTATCTCTTGGTTTATTTTTGTCTTGGCCTTTTTCAACATCATCAGGAATTCCATCTCCATCGCTATCGTTCTCACTTTTTTGATTTTGATTATCTTGATTTTCCTGATTATTTTGATTATCTTGATTTTGATTGTCTTTATTATCCTTGTTTTTATCGTTTTGGTTTTGCTGATTTTGCTTATTTTTTTTGTTTTCCAATTGCTTTTTAACTTGCTGAGCATAAGCAAGATTATATTTTGTTTCTCTATCTTTAGGATTATTTTTTAAAGCTTGTTTATACGAATTAATTCCTTTATCAATTTGTTTTATTGCGTCATTCAATTTTTGTTGTTGAAGCATTTCTTCAGTTTGCTTTAATTCACAATTTCCAATATTATGATATAGTTTAGATAATTTTATTTTATCAGATTCATCTTTTAAAAGCGAGTTATATTCATCAATAGCTGCTTTATATTTTTTTTGTTTGTAAAAAGCATCGCCAAGATTAAATTTTGCTTCAAAAGATTTAGGATTTTTCGCTAAAGCTTTTTCATAAGCAAGTTCAGAATTATCATAATTTTTTGATATATATTCCTCATTTCCTTCTCTTATATACTTTCTTTCCTTTTGAGAAAATGAATTTAATCCGATAAGTAATGTAAATATTAATAATATAATCTTATTCATAATTTTTTTTACTTTTATCTTTTATTATAACAATATAAGGCATTTAAGAATATATAAATTCTGTTTTTAAAATCTCTTCTATCAAAATTATAATCTTAAATTAAATAATTTTAGTTTTTCAAGTTTTCTGTTTTTCCTTTCAAGAATCAAGAAATCGAATAAAATAATCATCAAAGCTAAAAATATAATATATTGAAAAACATCTTCATAATCTGAATAAACATATGCTTCAAGTTCTGTTTTATCTAATTTTTCTATTTCATCATAGAGTTTAGATAAGCCAGTTCTAAAATTATTAGCTCTGATGTAAATTCCACCTCCAGCATTGGCAATATCAATTAGCATATTTTCATTTAGTTTTGTGATAATCACATTGTTATTATTATCTTTTCTGTAATCAGAGCTTCCAACAATAGGAATTGGAACTCCTCTATTATCTCCCATTCCAATTGTATAAACTAAAATTCCTTTTTCTTTTGCTTCAACAGCAGCTTGTAAAGGATTATCTTCATGATTTTCGCCATCAGTAATAATTATTAGAACTTTTTTACTTTCGTTTTCAGGACCAAAAGACTTGATTCCCAACCTAATAGCTTCACCAATAGCAGTTCCTTGTACGGGAATAAAATCTGTATTTATAGAAGATAAAAACATTTTTGTAGCAGAATAGTCTGTTGTTATAGGAACTTGTGTATATGCTTTACCTGCAAACACTATCAAGCCAATTTTATCGTTATGAAGATTATCTAATAATTTAGATATTGACCTTTTAGCTTTTTCTAATCTATTTGGTTTAATATCTTGCGCAAGCATGCTATTTGAAACATCAAGAGCAATAATAATTTCAACACCTTCTGTTTTAACTTCTTTAAGCTTTGAGCCAAATTGTGGTCTGGAAATAGAAAAAATAACTAAAGAAAGAGCAATAATTAATAATATAAATTTTAAATTTGGCCTTCTTGTTGAAACTAAAGGCATTACTTTTGATAAAATCTCTTCTTCGCCAAAAATTTCAATTTGCTTTTTTCTTATTCTTTTTGTAATAATATAAATTACAATAAGTATAGGAATTAATGCAAATGCGTATAAATATTGAGGATTAGCTAAATTAAACATAATACTTTATAAAATTACAAACTGAAAATTTTTATAAATAATAAATAACAAATAATAAATTAATTAAGGTATACTTCTTAAAATTGTATTTTTAACAATAATTTCAAATAATAATAAAACAGCAACAACAATAGCAAAAGGTAAATATTCTTCATTCTTGCTACTATATTTTTTCACTTCGATTTTTGATTTTTCAAGCTTATCAATTTCTTTATAAATTTGTTTCAATTTTTTATTATTAGTTGCTCTAAAATACTCACCATCAGTTATTTCAGCAATTTTTTTAAGAGTTTCTTCATCTATTTTAACCTCCATATTTTGGTATTGAATTCCAAACATTGTTTGCACAGGATAAGGCGCATAACCATTTCTTCCAACTCCTACTGTGTAAACTCTGATTCCAAATTTATCTGCTATTTGTGCAGCTGTAATTGGGTCAATTGCGCCCATATTATTAACTCCATCAGTAAGCAAAATAATAACTTTACTAATAGCTTCACTTTGCTTTAATCTATTTACACTATTTGCAAGTCCCATTCCAATAGCAGTTCCATCCTCAATCATTCCTTGTTTAATATCATTAAACAAATTAATTAAAACTGTATGATCTGTAGTTAAAGGACATTGAGTAAAGCTTTCGCCACTAAAAATAACTAAACCTATTCTATCATTTTCTCTGCCGGATATAAATTCTACTGCAACATCTTTTGAAGCTTCTAGCCTATTTGGAGTAAAATCTCTTGCCAACATACTACTTGACACATCAAGTGCAATTACAATATCAATTCCTTCTGCAATTTTATCTTCCCAATTATTTGTAGTTTGTGGTTTTGCCAAAATAGTTATTAGCAGAGCAATTATAATAATTCTAAAAGCAAATAATAAATGTCTCAAATAAAATTTATAAGTTTTAGGAACTTTATCAAAAGCTCTTAAACTAGAAATTTGTATTGAAGCATGGCTCTTTTTATCTTTTATTATATACCAAACAATAATTGGAATTATAATTAAAAATCCATAAAAAAATTCCGGATTTGCAAATACTATATTTCTCATTTTTAAATACTTAATTAAAATATTACCCGAAAGATTTTAATTTTGAATATTATTTTCAATATTCTCAATAACATTAGAATTTTCATCATCATTTTTAACTTCTTTTTTTTCAACTAATGTTTCTTTTATAAAAATGATTGCATTTTTCATGCTTAAATCATTTTCATCCGGCAAAGGTTTGTACTTAGCAAATTTCGCTAAATCTGATAAGTTTAAAAGATTTGATAATTCATTATATCTCTCATTATCAACGATTTTTGAAATCTTTATGTTTTCTAATAATTGATAGCTAGTCTTTTCAAATGTGTGGATATTAAATCTGTTTTTAATATATTCTCTTATTATATCAGTAAGTTCAGAATAATAAGCCTTTTCTTTACCAGATTGCCATAATTTTTTCTCTTTAAGATTTCCTAATTTTCTTAAAGCAATAATATGAGCAGGTTCTTGTGGTTTTTTAATCTCAATTAATGGTTTATTCTCTCTTTTTTTCTTTATATAATACCAAATTAGAAACGTAATTAATGCTAAAGCTAAAATTCCTATCATATACAAATAATAGTTTTTTAAAAATTCTTCAAAAGTAAAAGGTGTTTTTATTGGCTCTTTAACATCAAAGATTCTTAAGATCTGATTAGTGTCTATTTTAGAAACAGTAGCAGAATCAATACGCATCATAAGTACATCAAAACTTAATGAATTAGTATATAATGTATCTTTTCCTGATATAAATGGGAAAGGCGGAATAAAATACAAACTATCTTCAAATGAAGTAATTAATAAGCTTTGTTTCAAATTTAATTTTCCATTAGCAAGTTTATTTGTATCAATTGTAGATTTTGAAATTATTTCAACTCCATCAATTATATTATCTTTTAAATCGGGAAATTTAACAATTTCATTATCATCCTGACTTACAGACAGATATAAATAAACCTGATCGCCAATTTCTATTTGAAAAGTATCTAATTTGGCACTTACTTCTTGAGCATTTATGTTATTATTGATTAAAAGGAAAAAAATAACACAAAAACCAATACAAAATATTTTTAAAAATCCTCTCATCTTTATCTTTACCTCTGTTTAAAAAGTTTTAATAATGGCTTAACATAATCTTCATCGGTTCTAATTTTAGCATTATCGACACCTGTTTTGTTGAAAATTTCAACTATTTGTTTTTCAGCTTCTATCCAAGTATTTCTGTATTTATCTCTTATTTTTTTATTAGATGTATCAATCCACATAAATTTATCAGTTTCAGCGTCACGTAATTTGATTAAACCCACATTTGGTAATTCAGTATCTCTTTTATCATAAACCTGTAATGCAATAAGATCATGCTTATGATTTGCAATTTTTAATGCATCTGAAAAACCTTGATCAATAAAATCAGAAATAATAAATGCAGTTGTTCTTTTCTTTTGAATATTATTTAAATATCTAAGTGCTTCAGCAATATTAGTTCCTTTATTTTCAGGTCTTAAATCAATAAGTTCTCTGATTATTCTTAAAATATGTTTACGACCTTTTTTGGGCGGAATATATTTTTCAATTTTATCACTAAAGAATATAACACCGATTTTATCATTATTTTGAATAGCAGAAAAAGACAAAACAGCTGATAATTCAGTTATAGTTTCTCTTTTCAATCTTGTTTTGCTTCCAAATTCTTTAGAATCGCTTAAATCGACTAAAAGCATTACAGTAAGTTCTCTTTCTTCCTCAAAAACTTTAATATATGGATGATTAAAACGTGCAGTAACATTCCAGTCAATATTTCTTACATCGTCTCCATATTGATATTCCCGAACTTCACTAAATGCCATACCACGTCCTTTAAAAGCACTATGATATTCGCCAGCAAAAATATGCTTAGATAAACCTCGAGTTTTTATTTCGACTTTTCTTACTTTTTTTAATAATTCTGAAGTTTCCACTTTGAAATATTTATCTAATTCTCTTAGTAATTACTTTGTTTTCAACTAAATAAGCAGAAATAACATTTTCGTTCTTTTCTAACTTGTCTAATAAAGCTTTGTCATTATTAAAATTTAAAATCAAAACTCTCGCCCAATGTTCAGATGCAGTAGCATCTACTTCAAAAGAGCATTTTTTTGCTATTTCTTCGCCAAGCATTTCAGATAGATAAACATCCCATTTTCTTTCATCTGCTTTTAATTTAAATATTAATTTCATAATCTATTAATCTAGAAATTAGTTAATTAATAACTTGTAATTAAATAGGAACTTATAATTAGGAACTTATTTCTATTTACTAATTACAATATTTAAGGTACTTCAACAGTATTAAGAATTTCGCTAATTATTTCTTCCTGAGTGATATTTTCAGCTTCGGCTTCATATGTTAATCCAATTCTATGGCGTAAAACATCATGACAAATTGCACGAACATCTTCAGGAATTACATAACCTCTTCTTTTTATAAAAGCGTATGCTTTTGAGGCCAATGCAAGATTTATACTAGCTCTAGGCGATCCACCAAATGCGATTAGACTTTTAAATTTGTTAATATTATAATCTTCGGGAAATCTTGTAGCGAAAACAATATCGAGAATATACTTTTCAATTTTTTCATCCATATAAACATCACTAACAACATCACGAGCTTTAATAATATCTTCAGATTTTAAAATTTTATTTGCTTTAGGAAAAGTTTTAGCAAGATTTTCTCTTACAATAAGCTTTTCTTCTTCAAATTTAGGATAATTGATAATAACTTTTAACATAAATCTATCAACCTGTGCTTCAGGTAATGGATAAGTTCCTTCTTGCTCAATTGGATTTTGAGTTGCAAGAACTAAAAAAGGTTCCTCTAATTTAAAAGTTTCTGAGCCTATTGTAATTTGCTTTTCTTGCATAGCTTCCAATAATGCACTTTGTACTTTTGCAGGCGATCTGTTTATTTCATCAGCTAAAATAAAATTTGAAAAAACAGGTCCTTTTTTTACAATAAATTCTTCTTTCTTCTGGCTATAAATCATCGTACCAAGTAAATCGGCAGGTAATAAATCCGGAGTAAACTGGATTCTGCTAAATTTTGCATCAATTATATTAGCTAATGTGTTAATAGCTAGTGTTTTAGCTAAGCCAGGAACACCTTCTAGTAAAATATGTCCTTTGGTTAATAAGCCTATTAAAAGACTTTCAATTAAATGATTTTGCCCAATAATAACTTTATTCATCTCCATAGATATTAAATCTACTATGGAACTTTCCTTTTGAATGCGTTCATTCAATTCTTTTAAATTATCTGTTTGATTCATAGGTTATTACTAATTGTTGTTATTTAATATTGACTTGTAGAACAAATGTATAAATGAGAAGTCTAAAAGCAAAGTGTTTTAGAATTTTTTAAATAAACTTTAACTTTTTTTAACTTATAAATACAACTAAAAAATTTATGCTAAATCACTAATATTCAAGCCATTAGTTTTTATAGATGAAAAACAAAATCTTAAACAATGATGTTTTTTTACATATATAAACAAAAATATTTAATTTAGGAAAAAAAGTGTTATACATTTAAAACTTCACCCTCAGATTTTGCAACTATAACAGCACCACAGCTATCACTCCATACATTTACTGAAGTCCTAAACATGTCTAGAATTCTATCGACTGCTAAAATAAGCCCAACACCTTCAAGAGGTAATCCAACTGCAGTCAGAATTATTGTAATCATTACCAAACCGGCCATTGGAATTCCAGCTGCTCCAACAGAAGCTAAAAGTGCTGTTGCTACAACAATTAACTGGTCAAGTATGCTTAATTCGATTCCATATGCCTGCGCAATAAAAATTGCAGCAATACATTCATAAAGAGCAGTTCCATCCATATTTATTGTTGCTCCCAAAGGTAAAGTAAAACTAGATATTTTATTTGAAACTCCACTATTTTCTTGAACAGAACTCATTGTTAAAGAAAGAGTTGCACCAGATGATGAAGTAGAAAAAGCTGTTAATAAAGCACTTCTCATTGCTTTAAAATGAGCCCATGGATTAGCTTTAAACCCATATTTCATAATTAATGGTAAAGTTATAACTGCATGAAAAAAAAGTGAGATAATCACAGTAAACATATACGTTCCCATGCTTGCAGCTAAAGTATATAATTTATTAATATCTCCGGCTTGTTCAGAAACAACAGAAGCTACAATTCCCAATATTCCAATAGGCGTGAAAAGTATAATGAAATAGGTTAATTTCATCATTACTTCAAAAGCAGAGTTAAAGAAAGTAGTTAAGAAAAGCCTGTATTTATCTGATACTCTGGTTATAAAATAACCGAAAAATATTGAGAAAAATATAATAGAAAGCATATTTCCTTCAGTAAAAGCTTTAAATATATTTGTTGGTACAATATTCATTAAAGTATCACTGAACGAGAGCCTAACAATATCAAGACTATCAACTGAATTGCTTAATCCTATATCAACTCCTACACCGGGTTTTAGAACATTCACAAAAAACAACCCTATTAAAATTGCAAGTGTACTTGTTAACATATAGTAAACCATGGTTTTAACACCTAATCTACCCAAATTATCAGCCGTACCAATATTTGCAACTCCAGAAATAATTGAAGTTAAAATTAAAGGCACAATAATCATTTTTAATGCTCTCATAAATAAATCGCCCATCCAACTAACATAAGGTAAATATGGATTATATGCAGATTCTTTTAATATACTTTTTTCATATTTAGCATATTCTTTTTCTCCTATTAACTGATGAATACTTTTAAGAAATTCTGTTTCTGTTTCAACAAAGTTTTTCTCGCTTTCTTTTAATTGAAATATAAGTTCGCTAGGTATTTGTTTTTCTTCTAACCTAGCTATAGCTTCATTCGTCAATTTAAAATTTGTAGGAAAAATTATTCCGAATATAATTCCAAAGATTAATCCAATAAGAATTTGCCAGTGAAGTTCAATTTTCATTTTTTGTTCTAAATTTCATTATAAATTAAGCTATAAACATAGTAAAAAATATTAAAACCAAACTGAAGTTAATGTTTTTTTTACAAACATCTTATTAAACATTCTGCGAAAAAAAGCAAATAAAAAAAGGCGAAACATTAAAATGCTTCGCCTTCATATTTTAGATTGATAAATTTTATTCGGAAAAAACTTCAAAAGCTAATTCTACTTCAACCTCTCTGTGTAATTTAATTAACACGGTGTAATTACCAACTTCTTTGATTTCTTTTTCTTTGATATAAATTCTCTTTCTATCTAGCTCAAAGCCTTGTTGACTAAGAATATCAGCTATTTGAATAGTATTAACAGAACCAAATATTTTACCAGTAGTACTAGTTTTAGCACCAATTTTAATTATTTGATTTTTTAATTTATCTGCTAATTCATAAGCATTTTTTTTAATTTTCTCTTCTTTATGAGCTCTTTGCTTTAAATTTTCAGCATGAACTTTTTTGGCCATTTTTGTAGCTAAAATAGCAAAACCCTTTGGAATAAGGAAATTTCTGCCATAGCCGTTTTTAACCTCAACGATATCGTCTTTTAGGCCAATTTTGGTTATATCTTGTTTTAAAATAACTTCCATTTCATTTAATTTTTAGCTGCTAATAACAGCTGAATTAATAATTCTACTAAAAAAAAAACAGATTATTTCATTAAGTCTGTTACGTATGGCAAAAGAGCCAAATGTCTCGCTCTCTTAATTGCTTGAGCTACTTTTCGTTGAAATTTAAGAGACGTACCTGTTAATCTTCTAGGTAAAATTTTACCTTGCTCGTTTAAGAATTTTTTTAAGAAGATAGGATCTTTATAATCGATATATCTAATTTTATTCTTTTTAAAACGGCAATATTTCTTCTTTTTCACCTCAACGGTTGGAGGTGTAAGGTATCTAATTTCTGATTGACTTTGGCTCATTATTTCTCCTCCTTAATTTCTTCTTTTTTCATTTTACGTTTTTTCTCACTATATTCAATAGCGTATTTATCCATTCTCATATTTAAGAATCGAATAATTTTTTCATCTCGCCTAAATTGAATTTCAAGTTTTTCAATAAGAGAACCTTCGGCTTCAAATTCTATCAAATAATAAAATCCGGTAGATTTATGTTGAATTGGGTAGGCTAATTTTCTTAGTCCCCAATTTTCTTCATGAACAATATTTGCTCCTGAATCAATCAGAACATTTCTGAATTTATCTACCGCTTCCTTCATCTGTGCTTCAGACAAAACGGGAGTTACAATGAAAACGGTTTCGTAACGATTCATAATAAAAATAATTTAATTAATACTAATTTTGAGCTCGCAAAAGTATAAATATTTTAGCATTAAACAAATAAACTCAAGTATATTATTTTGTTTCAACTAATATTTTTATATAAAATCGCTATTTATATCAATTTTATAAAGCTATGATATAGAATATTATATGTAAAATTGTAATAATTTGTTTACTTCTGAAATAAAACAAATATCTGCAAATTGTACTTTATAAAAAATTAAAATTAGAACAAAAACTTCAACAATTATAGTTCTACCAATATTATTTTATACTTTTGCACTAACAGTAGGTTGTTCTATCGCTGGTTAAATTTTATTAATCAGAGGAAAGTCCGGGCAACACAGAGCGCCATACTTCCTAACGGGAAGATCTTTGCGAAAGGATAGCTAGTTTAACAGAAAATAACCACTTTGCTACAATTTATTGTAATGAAGAAAGGGTGAAAAGGTGAGGTAAGAGCTCACCGGTATTTCGGGCAACCGATATAGCCGTAGACCTTATGGGTTGAAAGATCAAATATACCGACAATTAAGGATTGCTCGTCCAATGTCGGGGGGTAGATCGATAGAACCCAATAGTGATGTTGGGTCTAGAGAAATGATAGAAATCCACTTTTGTGGAAACAGAACCCGGCTTACAGACCTACTGTTTATTCATATATTGCAATATTATCAGCTCTTCTGCTTTTTTACTTCCAAAATCTTTTGCTTTTAAAAATTCTCTATAAGCTTTTTTATTTAAATCTAACTTTTGAAAACATAAGCCTTTATTAAAATATGCTTCAGCAATATTTGAAGATTCTAGTTCTATTGATTTTTCATAATCAGAAATAGCATCTTGATAATTTTTTTTGAAAAAATTAGCAGTTGCTCTATTATAAAACGATTCGGCAAAATCTGAATTTAGTTCAATGGACTTTGAGCAATATTTAATAACATTTTCAAAGTTACCTCTATTTCCTTCAGCTGTACTTAATCGATAATAAGCCCAATAAAAATTTGGAATTTGTTCTATTGCAGCATTACATGTTTCAATAACTAAATCCCAGTTTTTATTTACAACGTATTTTTCAATTTCTTTAATAAATAATTCTTCTTGTTCTTTAAATTTGTTTTCACTAGAAATATCTTTCCCTTTGTAATCAACAACATTTATTTCAGCCAAATATTCTTCATGCTTTTTCTTTTCTAATTCAATTAGATTTTTTCGTTTTTCTTCTGCTAATTGGCGTTCTTTTTCTTTAGCTTCTTTTTCAGCTAATTCTTTTTCCAATTGAGCTTTTTCTGCTGCAATTAGT
>JAFGWC010000079.1 GCA_016937695.1 Bacteroidales bacterium | reverse complement strand
ATTCTCTCATCCTTAGTTAATATTGAAGGAATTATAATAAAATAATTCAAAATATACAAGTAATTATGAATATTTATACAAAAAGAGTATGTTTTTAAATATTATTTAAATTTATGTTTTAATTTTTCAAAAATTATAATAATTGAGGGGAGAATCAAGATTGTAGCTAACATTGAATTCATCAAAGCTACGCTCATTAAAATTCCAAAATATTTTATTGGCATATAACTTCCAAAAGTAAGCATTAACATACCTAGTACAATGGATAATGTTGTAAGAATAATTGGTCTACCTGTTACTTTTATCGTTTTTATTAAAGCTTCAATATAATTATTATGCCCTTTATCTAATAGCGTTGAGTATTTTAATAAGAAATGAATAGCATCATCTACCCCAGCACCTATTGCTATGCTTGCAAAACTAACTGTTACCATATCGAATGGAATTTTTAAAATATACATAAAAATATAATTTGCCATAACCCCAACTGAAACAGGAATAAGAGTTAACAAGCCTCGAAATATTGATTTAAATGCTAATGTAGCAATTATAAAGACTAATAGATATGCAATAATTTGAGATTTAGATTGATCTTTCAATAGTTGATTACTAAAATTTAATGCTTGAGAATTTGTACCACCAAAAATAACTTGGCAATCGCTTGGTAATAATGGAATAGCGGCAATCATCAATTTTTCTAAATTTTTACTACTTGAAATAGTAGTAATATCATTATTAGAGCTATCGTAACATTGAAAGAATATTGTAATTTTATTGTAATCTTCACTGATTGTTTGTCCAATCAATCCCGCGTTATTATTTTTTAAGATAATGATTAATTTGCTAAATAAATTTAATAATGCAGGGTTAGAAGGTATCTCATCTACACCCGTATAAAGCTTATTAAGGTATGCCACGTATGAAGAAAAAGATATATTTTGAAGTATATCAGGACTTTTTGTAATAATGTTTTCAAAAGCGTGAACTTTTTTTAAATTTTCAGGGTCCAAAAAATATTTTTCGCTATTTTTGGGCGCTTCTATTGTTACTGAATAAGGAATATCTCCTCCAAATATAGTAGAAATTTCTTTTGTATCTTTTACAATTCGATCTGTATTTGGGAAATAAGACATATAATTAGTATCAACATTTACTTTATTTTCTGTAAAAATAAATCCCACAATTATTCCTATGTATAAAATACAAAAAACAATCCAATATTTAATAATAATATTCGATATTTTTTTTATTAATGTTGTTAAGATGCCCTTTTCAACAACATTTGTTTGTTTTGTTTTAGGATGTGGTATTAGGGAAAGAATTATTGGTAAAAAAGTTAACGACAAAATAATGCAATATATAATACCAATTGAAACAATTATCCCAAATTCTTTAAGCCCATCAACTTTTGAAATAATTAAACTAATAAATCCTGCGATTGTTGTTAAACCCGCTAAGATTATTGTTTTATATATTTTTGTTGCTGATTTTGCAGCTAAGTGATTTCGAATTCCTATACTATAATTTGAATAATATTCACTTACTATATGAACTGAATACGAGCTACCTAAAACTAATACCATGCATGGTGTTATTATGTTAATTATTGTAATTGGAATATCTAATAATGCCATTGTTCCAAAAGTCCATATAATTGCAATGATTGAAAGAGAAAGTGGCAATAACATAGATCTCTTTGCTTTAAAAGAAAAGTAAAATACAATTAATATAACAAAAAAACAAAGAGATAATAATAGTGTTAAATCATGAGTTAAATAATAAAAAATACGATGATTTATAGGTAATGCACCAGTGATTGCAAAATTGGTGTTAAATTTATTTAATGGTTCAAATATTTTAAGTAACCCATAAATTTCACTTTCATTCAAATATGATGTATTTACAGAAAAAATTACTGAATCAAGATTTTGACTAACTAGATAACCAGTAATTGTTGGGTCTAAAGCAATTTTTAGTTTTAATTCTGATACTTCCTTATCCGTCCAAAGAGTTCCTTGTTTATGGTTGGAAATTGGGCTTATTTTTAATCTAGAGCCATTCTTTTCTATTGTAAAATAGTCAAAAACTGAAGAAAAATTTTGAACAGTATTAAGATTTTTTAAGTTTATAAGACAGTTGTCTAATGTATTAAGAAAAAGTGGTGTGAAAAAAATTTTTGATTGAATCATTAATAAAATACTAGATTCTTGTTCTAAGTCAGTTTGTGCTTTAGAATTGGATTGATAACTAAAATTTTTATTTTCATTAAATTCATCAGGAATTGATTCATTTGCTATTTTTAAAGAATCAATTTTAAGTAAAGTTTTATAATTTGATAATAAAGAATTAATTTCATCTTGATTAAAATCACCATTAACTTGATATATTGTTGAATCAACTTGATTAAAAATAGTACTGAAATCTGCATTAATTTTAATTTTAAAAGCATGAATTAAAAAAAATATAGTTAAGCAAAATAAAATAATAAGATATACTATTTTGAATTTTTTTTGAAAAGAAAAATATTTGTTTGGCATAGACCCTCAATTTTATTTAATAATATAAAACAATAAACTTGTTATAATTATAACAAGTTATTATGTATATGGTTTCAATAAAAATATAGTTTTAATATATAATTGACTCATATTCTTTAATTAGTTTTTGTATAAAAATATCTTCACTATGTTCAGAAATAGAATTTGCTGAATTTTTGGATAAATATTGATATTGTTCTTTATTTTTAATAATTTTTAAAAATAAATTAATAAATTCTTCTTCATTTGAAAAACTATATCCATTGTATCCTTCAATTAATATTTTATCTAGTACTGGATTCTTTTTACATATAATAGGAATGTTTGATGCTAAAGCTTCAAAATATGTTAGTCCCTGTGTTTCATTATCAGAGCCACTAATAAAGACTTGAGCGCATTTGTAATATTCATGTATAATTGTTGGATTTATTTCACCACAGAATATTATATCTTTTTCTACGTTTAATTTTTTACTTAGTTTTTGAAGATTGTTTTTATTGGGGCCATTCCCAACAATAATATATTGAATATTTTGATATTTTTCTTTTAATTTTGCAAAATATTCAATAGTTAGTTCAATATTTTTTTCTTTAGCTAATCTTGATACAGTAATTAGTCTAAATTTATTTTGGTTAATGTTATATTTTGAACAAATATCATTTAATTGATCAGTGTCCAAAGGTTTAGAATACTTTTTTAAATCAATTCCACTTGGCAATATTGTTATTGGTGTCTTTATTTTAAAAAAAGAAGTAATCATTGTCTTTGTAGAAGTCGAAGGAGCAATAATTTTTTTAACTGGTTCTTTTAAACTTTTATGTAGAATTTTTTTTAGAATTATTAAGAACAGTTTTTCTCCTATTATGAATTGTTTACTATACGCAAAAAAATTAGTATGCCAAGTATGAATTATTGGACAATTTACTTTTTTAGAAATCTTTTTAGCAAATCTCATTGAAAAAAATTCTGTTTGAGAATGAATTATATCAGGATTCCATTTTATTACATCTTCAATTAATTTATCTTTTGTGTTAATCCCATTTAAGCTATCCTTGTAAAATTGAAATTTTAAAGATTTAAAATAATAGATTTTTTTTTGAAAATCGTAATATGATTTTTTTTCTTTTGTGAATGTTAATATGCGGACATCATGTCCTTTTTCTTCTAATTTGTTTTTTAGTATATATACAACATTTGCTACACCTGTAACAACTGGTAGATAAAAATCACTAGTGATTAATATTTTCATTTATTTTCCTAATTGGTATTTTTTTATAAGAATTATTAGTTATATTAAAACTATACATACATATAATAATTAAAAACAATAATTATTCAAGGTATTTTATTGAATTTGATACTAGCTTTTAAAGAAAAAAAATATTATTCTTCTATCTATGGCAAAACTACAAATCCGTAATATTACTAAGAAATCTTTGATATATTCTATTGGTACTATAATATCAAGTCTTTCTACTTTATTACTAATTCCTATATTTTCAAAGTATCTTTTACCTTCTGAGTATGGTAAATATGAATTATCATATTCCTTAACATTTTTAATTATAACAATTAGCTTTTTTGAAACACACATAACTATGCTACGTTTTATGTATGGTATTAAAAATGAAGACAATTTAACAAAAAAACAGGCTATATACAGTTCTGCTTTTTTTAGGACTTTTTCGACAATTCTTTTGATTGGAATAGGTTTTATTGTTTCTAAAATAACATATTATCCTTTTGAAAAAGTAAGTTTATTTTTTGGTTTTTGTTTTACTTCAGGTTTGTTTTATTTAAATTGTGCTAGAGGGTTTGATAAAGAATACGAATACACTACTGCTTTTTCTATATTTCATATTACAAATTTGATTTCTAATGTAATATTTTTAATATTTTTAAAAAAAGGTGCGGATACACTTTTTATTTCATTGAGTTTATCATATATAGCCCAAATTTTTTATTTAGAAATAAAATTAAAAATTATTAGTTCGTTTAAAAGAAAATATATAAATTTCAAATTAATTCGTAAGATGCTTAAATTTTCCATTCCACTTGCGATTGCGGCCGTAGGTATATGGATTCTACAGTTTTATTCAAATATTAGAATTGTTGCTTTATTGGGATCAAGAAATAATGGTCTATATACCATGGCATTAAATTTTGCTCGCTCAATTCCTGCATTTGCTAATGGGGCCATTATTGCATGGGAAGAAATAGCCTTTTCAGTAAGGGGAACAAATGATGAAAAAAATTATTATTTTTCTAAAATAATTGGGAAAGTTATTGTAAATCTATCTTGTATATATATTGTATTTATTCCTTTTGTTAGATTAATTATTCCTTTTTATTTAGATACTTCTTATCATGATATAATAGTAGTTGTTGTTATTGCAACTGCTGGAAGAACTATTGATTTTTTCAGCTTATTTTTAGCAAGTATTTTTGGTAATCAAATTAATAGTAAACCTTTAATGATTTCTACTTCAATTGGTGCTGTAGTAGATTTATTAATTATTAATTATATGATTAATAAATATGGAATTATTGGGGCAGCTATTTCTGATTGTATAGGGTTTATTATTGTAGTATTAATAAGATTTTTTTGGTTGAAATTTGAAAATAATTATAATATTCAATTTATGAAAATTACTTTGTTTATTTTAATATCATTAATAGTTGGTTATTTGAGTGTTACTTTAAGTTATAATCATATATTTATATTATTAGCAATTTCAATTTCTATTTCTTCTCCAATTTTGTTATCTCAGCCAATCATGAAAATAAAGGAATTTATAAAAATGAAATTAAATAAATAAGGTATTTTATTTATTTAATTAGCTTTAAAATAAGCTCTTTTTGCTAAGACGGACGAGTTACCTTTTGTTGTTTGCTTTGAAGGTTAAATATTATAGTTGATAAAAATCATTATTAATTTAACCATATGAAAAATTCTTAATGCAAAGACTTGATGGCAAATACCGTATAATGGGGTATAGAAAAAAGTTCTGAATATCCAATTTTATTCAAAATATGAAAAGCTTTACCACTAACACGCAGTAGATAAGTTGAAAGTATGAGTTATGTTGAGTCAAAACTAAAGGTAATATGAAAACAAGAGTGCAAGAATAGAATAAGGAAAGAAATGATTAGCATAGATAATCCACAATTACAAAATACTGAATTGATTTAGAAACAACACTCCCATGAGGTGCTGTTTGAATTAATTTAATGAATGGCCTAGAATCCATTGCATACCTAGCTCTTATATCAAAGATATGAAAAGTAGTATGTTATCCCATAAGCACAAATTTAATGCTTTTAAATGAGGGTAAATCCCAAAAGATAATTATAAGAGTAGAAGGTTTTTGAATACAAAAAATATTATATTGATTTGTAGAACAATCAGTAGTAGAAGTAGCTATACTATTGCTCAGCTAATATTTTCTTGTCTTAGTTATAGTAAAAAGACCACAAAGAAGTGTAGAAGATGAAGTAAGCTAAGCCTACAGATTTATAGTTAAAGAATATGAATGTTTAGGCATTTGATACGGTTAACCATGATAAGCTAATAGGATTTATAGATAAAACATTGAAGATAAGGAAATTATAAGCTGAATATTTTTTCTCCTAAAAATTTTTGAATCATGGATACTTAAAACACATGTAGTTACTCCAAAAAGGGAGTAGCTAGTCAAATAACCGTATGTTATTGAACAGTGAGCTTTGGTTAATAGATAGGACGGTTTCTAAAGAAACCATCCTACTCGGTCATATCTAATATTCTTGTTAGTTTAACTTAATTTATGGTAAATTAATCAGATTATTCCAAGAAAAGCATTTTTTAATTTTTCATCTTTATCATCATTTACATAATTTAATGTATTAATATTTAAAGAAGCTGCACTTGCTATATTTTCTGCTAAATCATCAATAAAATATGCTTTTTCACTTGGTACATTTTCTTTATCTAAAATATAACGGAAAAAAGATGGATTTGGTTTATAGTGGTGTATTTCATTACTAGCATAAATTGCATCGAATAAATCATACAATCCCATTTCTTTCATTTTTCTAGTGTGAGGAGCAAATGTATTTGATCCTAAAACAACTCTTTTCCCTTGTTTTTTTAACTCTTTTATTAAATTTACAATAGGTTCATTGAAGGTTGGTTTGAAATGATCATACAATGCATTTTCTAGAATATTTAAATTCATGTTTTTATTTATATTATTAATAAAAAATTCTGTTGTAATATTACCATCCATTAAAGGCGCAGTGTAGAAACTAAAATCTTTGATAAATTCATTTTTTTCTGAAGTTGTAAGATTGTATTGATCAAAAATTCCATTAAAGCAATGAATATCATTAATTACTACATTACCAGCATCGAAAATAAATAAAGAGCAGTCCTTTGCTTTATCATATATGTTTTCATATAATCCTTTGTAACAAAGAGGGTCAGTTAAACTCTTTACAT
>JAFGWC010000078.1 GCA_016937695.1 Bacteroidales bacterium | reverse complement strand
TTTCTACAGTATTAAATTATGCAAAAAAATATCATTTACCTTTCTATATTGTCCATCTTTCATCAAAAATGGGATTAGATACGGTTAAAAAATATCGAAAAGAAATGATTGTAATAGCTGAAACTACAAATCATTATTTGACATTAGATAAGTTAAATCTAAATAAAATAAATGGTTATAGATATATAATGAGTCCTCCACTCAGATCAAAAGAAGATAATAATTATTTGATAAAAGAATTAAAAAAAGATTTTTTTGATGTAGTTGCATCAGATCATTGTAGCTATATGGATAGTCAAAAAAATAAAAAACTAGATATTAGAGAGATTCCCTCTGGAATTCCAGGAAGTCAAGAACTTCCTTTGATTTTATCTGGAATACTCAATAATGGAGATCAGGATTTAAAAAAAATTAGCAATCTTTTATCCTATAATCCAGCTAAAATATTTGGATTATTTCCTAAAAAAGGAATTATCGAGGTTGGTTCTGATGCAGATTTTGTTATCCTTAAAAAGCAAAAAACAAAGTTTAAAGAAAAAGATATTTTATCAAAATCAAAGATTTCTTTATATAAAAATAAAGATGTAGAAATTATTCCTTTATTTACAATATTGAGAGGAAATATAATTTGTGATAATGGTCATTTAAATTTGGTAAAAGGTCTTGGAGAATTTGTTAAATGCAAAAAATCCTCAACATTTAATCTAAAAAATCTGCAAGAAAGCTATTCTCACTAAATCGTTCTATCATAATAATTATTACTATAATAATTAAACAATTAATTATTGCTCCAGCTGCAAAAATATTCCAATGAGGGAATCCGGAAGATAAATTTCCAATTAATGAATATAATTTTACACTAATTGTGAATTTATTATCTTGATTTAAAAATAACAAAGGTGCAATGAAACCATTCCAACTTGATAAAAAAGTTAATAAAATATTTGAAAAAATTACAGGAATACATAGCGGAAACAAGATAAATCTTAAATATTGTATCTTTGATGTTCCTTCAATAATTGATACTTCTTTTAAACTTTTTGGGAATTTATCAATAAATGCTAAAGTAGTAAATAAACCTATTGGAATTGCATGATTTAAATAAATTAGTATTAAAGGAAGATATGTTTGTGTTGCATTAATTTTTGAAAAAAGAATAAATAAGGGTATTAATGAATGCATTCCACCATAAATACCTATTATTTGAATAAAAGTTAAGAAACTATAAATTGTTTTATCAGTTTTTTGCTTTAACCAAAATGCAGTAGGCATAATTATAAAAGGTATTATTGCAGAAGTACTAATAGATAAAAAAAGACTATTTTTTATATATTTAAAAAAATTTTCTTTTATAATGATGTTTTTATAATTTTCTAAAGTATCAAATTTTGGTATTATAGAATCAATATATATAGAACCAATTTCCGAAAAACTTAGTTTGATTAATAAATAAATTATAAGAAATGAAGAAGTAATAATTAGAAACATAATTAATTTAGTTAAAATATTAAATAGATTATTGATAATAATATTTGGTAAATAACTCTTTTGAATTAAATGATAAAACTTTTGTTTAGATTTTTTAATACTGATATTTTTAATTTTTTTAATTTGAGTTATAAAGATAATAAATGCTATAAACAATCCAAAATCAAATCCTTCAAGGATTCCCTTGTATAATATATTTAATATGAAATAGATTATTTCTAAGAATAATCCAAAGAGAAACATAAATTGTGCTTTTTCTTGATTGTTTTTTTTATATAAAAATAAAGAAATTCCATATATTAATATAAAAATAATTGAAAACTTTTTATTAATGATAATCTGAGATATTGAGATTAAAAAAAACGATAAAACAATTTGTTTTTTATCAGATTTTGTTATCGCCAAGAGAATCATTAAAAATACAATTATTATTATAAAAAGTATCGAATATGCTGAACTTAATCCATAATTCGAAGTAGTAGTAAATATATCATATATTAATATGTCTAAAGTTGTAGTTGCTCCAATTATAAAATGATCAGTTATCCCCTTTAATAATGGAGGGCCTCCCATGCTTAACATATAAGGGACATTAAAATCTTTAATGAATTTAATTGAATTTAATACCACTAAAGTAATTGTTGTATTTTTTATTATTGGGATAATAATTTTGGTTAAAATTTGAAAGTTATTTGCACCATCCATTTTAGCTGAAAGAATTATTTCTTTCGGAATTTTTCTTATTGAAGATGAGAAAAAAATTACATTTGTTGGTATTGTTAACCAACAATTGACAAATAAGGATACAATAAATGTTTTTACCGGGTTAATTAATAAATTTACATTTATATTAGTTAATTTATAAAATAATGATATTCCACTATCACCATGGAAAAATAATCTCCAAATAGGAACTGAAATATATATAGGAATAGCAAAAGGAATGCATATTGCAATTAATAATAATTTATTGTTTTTATTAACTAATTTATAAGAAATAATTAATCCAATTAAAATACTAAAAATAATATTTAACATCGCCCAGATTGAACTAATATTAAACGAATATATAAAACCTTTTTCACTTAAAATAAATTTATAATTTTCGAAGGCAACAAAAACTTTTTCAGAATAAATATCAGAAAAAAATGAAGTATATAAGGCTTGAATTAACGGAGCTATTCCGACAATAGTAATAATAAATATTGTAGGAATAGCTAATATGGTATTTTTGCATATTGATTTTAATTTAATATAAATTTGCTTATACACTTAATTTTTTTAATTCCTTCTGGGATTAAAGAAGCTTCTTTGTCCCATACTAAAACAAGTGGAAATTCTGTTGGTTCTAATTCACTAAAATCTCCATAATACATAGCAACAATAACATCTTTATTGTTCTCTATATCTGATCTATTTAAGGTGATACTGTAGCCATCTTTGGCTTCAATTGTGATATTTTTATAATCGTTATATCTTAAAAAAAAGTCATATAAAGGGAGCCCAATATATTTAGTTGTTGTTTCTCTTTTTTTATCATAATAATTTACAATATTTTTATTTACTGTGACTCCACTTTGCAGGGATTGTCTATCCATTGTTTCAATTGTAGAGCCATTAACGATTGAAATAGTAAAGTCATTAAAGACCCCATTTTTAACAATCAATTGTTGGACCATTTTTGCAGAACAATGGCCATCAATAATGGGGTTATTTTCTCCTGCTTTTACCAAACGAATATATCCTGGGTCTTCACTCATTAATTGACCATCTTGTTTTATGGCTAACAACCAGTAGCCATCACTTTGATCTAGTATTTGTTCCCCACTATAATCCATTTCGTATCCATCCATGGATTTTATTGTAATTATATTATCTTTTGTAAGAGTTGTGTATTGGGATAAGTAATCAAGAAGTTTAATCCCACCCCAATTATATTGAAAAATATTTCCATATGAATTAATAAATTGCCCAGGACCCTCAAAGTAATATTTGCTATTTTGTATGTCTTTAATTTTTAATTTTTTTATAGAATCACCAATTTTTAATTCAAAAATAAAATTATTTTCTTTTAAATCAATTTTATCAATATTTACAATTATATTAGTTAAGTCTTTTATCTTTATAGAAGAAGAAATATTTCCAACAATACTAGGTGTTATCTCATTATTATTTTTTTCAAAAGCTAAATACATATCAAAAATATTAACTTCACCAGTATTAAATCCAATTGAATATCCATCTTCTGATTCCAAAATTACTTGATAACCCATATCCCATAGATCTTTATTAAATTTATCAGGATTAGCATCATCTATCATACCTATGATTTTTGAAAATTTAATTACTTTGTATGAATTTAATACACCTTTTGATTCAAATTCTTTTATCTCAAAATCATTGCTATATAGTTTTTCCCATTCATTTAAATTAGATTTAAATAATTGAGAATCTCTTGCTCCAGATAGTTTTATTTCCCATCCAGTCCCCTTTATTGAAGCTGAGGACTTCGCATCAACAATATTATTAACTTCAGGTGTTGATTTACAGCCAATAATTAAAATTAATATTGTGAATATTAAAAACTTAAGTACTGATTTTTTTTTCATAATTTTCTCCATTTATTTGTTATTATTTATTAAAAGTTGTTCACCTTTGATAATTACTTGTTCTGGGGTTAATTGATTAGTATAAACAAATCGCAGTAGCTTCCATAAAATATTTTTGTATGATTGATAATTTTCATTATTAGGGATAGTTTCAAAGTTGTTCATATTTGATAATACTTTTTGGTAATAAGAATTAGTATTTATCAATTCTTGTTCAACAAACTTATTTGAACTTAGTTTATATAAACTTTCACAAAAAAGTTTTTGCACTTTATAGCTTTCCAAATATTGAATTAATCTATAACTCAATATTGTATTATATGAGCCTTTTGGAATTACAAATACTTTGCTATCTATTAAAGGTTTTAATGGTTCATTTGTTATATCATTAATTGGCAAAGGGGCTATTTCATAATTAATTTTTAATTTGTCGAAATAAGGGATAGAGTAGGTTGAAGAAAGAATTGCTGCAGTTTTACCATTTATAAAATAAGATAGCATTGCATTTTTTTCTAAAGGTTTGAAATAAGGTTTTTCATTTAATTGTTTTAAATATGTTATTGCATTTAATGTAGGTAAATTATTAATTGATAAGTTATTTGAAAAATCAATATTATTTGAATTATACGAGTAAATAATTGGTAATAACCAATATAAAGAGTAAGAATTCCAAGATAATGGAATATCAACTTTATTAATTATTTTATTAGCCTCATTTTCTAAATTTTGTAATGTTAACTTTGTATATTGATCTAATTTAATTAATTTTGGATTATAGAAAAGAAGTTGAACATCATAATAAAATGGAATTGCATAATATTGTTTGTAAGTGATGTTTTTTAGCAACATAGGATTAACTTCTGTAAATAAATCTTTGGGTAGTGATTGAATTATATTTTCGTTATATAAATCCATTATATCTGAATCAGCTACTAAAACTAAATCTGCCGGTTGAGTATTTGATTTATATACAGCTTTTAATCTCGAATCAACATTGGTTGCATTAATAACATTAATATCTATATTGTTGTTTTTACCCCAATCGCTTATTATTTTTTTTAATAAATCCGTTCCTTCCCAACCAATCCACACTTCTAATTTATTATTTTTAATTAATTCTGCTTTTATATTTATTGTTTTAACATTATCAAAAATAATTTCATTAATTTTAACATTATGATTATCTACTCTAATTTTGGAATAAGCTTCAATGTTTATATTTTTTTTAATTTTTGATTCGTTATTTAACGTTAAAGAAATCTCCCATATATCAAAAATAGGAGGATAAACATTATATAAATAATCACTACCATCAAATGTTTTTAAGCTATTATCATTAATGTAAATATCAATTGAAAATAAATTAAAAAGTGAAAAAATTTGTATAGCTATTATATAAAAAAAAACTTTTTCATTATTTTTCATATTATACATAGTGCATTATTTATGCCAAAAACTTTTTTTTTATTTAATTAAAATATAGTGTTTAATCAGTTTGTAATGCATATATTTGTATACAGAATTATATTGAATTTTCATAATGGAAAAAGAAAAATTATTGTTTTTTAAAATGAAAACAAACAGGTATTATTTAAGCTCCTTAAAAAATTGATTAAGGAATATTTCAAGGAATTTTGTTCTTTCATTTGCAAGGGTTTTTGCATATTCAGTATTCATTAATTGCTCAAGTTTTAATAACTTATCATAAAAATGTTTTATTG
>JAFGWC010000077.1 GCA_016937695.1 Bacteroidales bacterium | reverse complement strand
TACAGTTTTAATTATTATTCTAAATATAAAAGTCTATCGTATTCAACAAGATTTCCTGAGAATACTGCATTTTTTATTTTTTCAGCAAATATTTTAATATTTGGATATTTTGTCGCTTCAAATTTATTTATAATTTTCAATATTTCACCAACTTCGTAAAATTCTAATTTATTAAGTTCAAAAACCATGCTTTTTATAAAATCCTTTTCCAAATCAGAAGTATTTATATTTTCCTCTTCGCTTGTTAATATAGGATGTTCTATTTCACCTGATTCTGAGAGCATAAACCAAAATGTTGAACCTACGCCCTCTTCAGAATCTACCCCAATTATTCCACCGTGAGCTTCAACAGCTATTTTACAATAAGTTAATCCTATTCCGCTAGAGTTTGCATTTATAGATTTTCTGTCTATTACCTGACCGAATTTTTCAAAAACTACATGAAGTTGATCCTTTGGAATTCCTTTTCCTGTATCTGAAATTGATACTTTTATTTTATTTTGTTTATCCTTTTCTGAATTTATAAATATTTTACCGTTGTAAGGTGTAAATTTTATGGCATTATTAAGAATATTTATAAAAACACGTATGATAATATCTTTGTCGATGTTTACAATTGTTTTTTTATTAATTTCTGTTTCAATTGAAATATTTTTAAGCTTTGCAAGGAATAAAACTTCATTAATGGCAGTTTTTGAAATATTTAACAAAGAAAAGTTATTCTTATCTAAAGACATTTGTGTTTCTTTATTTTTATATACATTAAGTATATTCATAACCAAATTCATCATTGTTTTGCCTGATTGTAATACTAATTCGTTTTCAGCTAAATTTAAGATTATGTTTAGCGGATTTTTCAGATCGTGAACAATCATATTTGTCATTTCTTCATTATACTTGTTCATTTTATAAAGCTCCTTGTTTTGTTTGGAGATTTGTTCTTTTTGCTGATTTATATTTTCTAAAACTACGTGTAATTTCTCATTTTTAAAAGCTAAATCTTCTGTCCTTTCTTTAACTATTTTTTCAAGAATAATATTATTGTTTTGTATAAGTCTTACATTTTCCACTAAAGCTTCTTCTTTTTCTTTTTTTAGAATATTAAATCTATCTGCCAGAGCCATTGAAAATAATAATGCTTCAATAGAAATACCTAGATAAACAGAGTATCTTGTAAGTAAATTATAAGGCAAAAGCCCGTTTATTACCATCATAAAAATAACTATGCTAATTAATAAAAAAGACCAGCTAAGCATAAAAAACTTTGCATTTCGATGCCCTTTTATCAATAGATATATGCCTGTAAATATTGTGTTTATAATAAGCAACATTGATACTAATACATATTCGTCCATCAACAAAACAGTTTCGAGGCCAAATAGATTTAAAATTGCAATAATAAAATCAGATGTAATTAGAATCAAATAAATTTTAAATGATATAGGGAGTGTTTTTTTTAGATTAAGGAAATGCAAAATAAAAATAGTGCTTGATAAATCGCCAAGAAATTGCCAAGCAATATGTTTGTTCCACCACCAAAAGTTATCGCCGAAAAAAGAAAAGTTATTGTTAAATGTATAACAAATAGCATTCATAAAAACAAAAAACACATATGATAAATATATTTTATCTTTTGTTGCAAAAAAAAGAAACAAATTATATAAAAACATAATTGCCATCATTCCTAAAAATGCATATGTAATAAAATATATTTCATTGTTTTTGGCGTTTAAAGCTTTAATTGTTCCAATAAAAAAAGGAAGTTCCGGTGATACTCCACTTTTTATTCTAACATAAAATGTTTTAACATTTTCCTCCTGTCCATTTGCAAGCTTAAGACAGTAAAATTGAGAAGGGTATTCTTTATTATTTGAAGTTCTAAGAGCACCTGTTTTTACAGGATATGAATAATTTCCTAAAGAATCGGGTCTGTAAAAATCAATTTCCCAAGCCGAATAGCTTCCGCCTGCTTCAAACCAAATATCTTCTTTCGAGTTATTTTGCACGTTAAATTTAAACCAATAGGCTGAATTTGAAGGTGGACTTGTAAAAACATCACTTTCTTGTTTGATGAATTTTTTTTGATTTATTGGATTGAGGATATCATTAATTGTCAATTTCGAACTTTTGTCTTCTAAATTAGCAAGCTGATAACCAATTAATTTAAATTTATTTGGGTTGTTATAAATAATTGTATCGCCAGTAGTGCCGCCGAAAATATTAAATGTTACTGAAATAAGAATAATTAATGTTAAAAACTTTTTTTTAGTTGCAATTTTAAAAATCCTTAAAAGAAACATAAGTCGATAATTTCTTTATAAATAAATTTTATTCAGTTAATATAATTTACAAGAAACAAGTTATTAAATAAAGGATTCAACAACTAATTATATCAAACAAAGATATAATTTTGAAATGGAAAAAACGAAAAAATATAATCTTTACTATGTTATTATATTAAATAATCCTATTCTTATTAATTTTGTTAATTAATAAGAATTTTAAAAGGTTTTGTTTCATATTATGTATTAAATTACAGATAATTTTATTGAAGATGATTTAGCATAAAAAAGTTTTTTTGTTAACTAGCTGTATAATTCTATATTTGATAAATTCCAATCAATACATATATTAATTGTTGATGTTGAGTTTTGTTGTGTCAATAAAAAAAATATGAAATATACAAAATATAAAATGAAAAATTTGACAATATTAATTGCAATAATAGTGATTTTTACAGCATGTAATTCTAAAAATAAAAATAATAGTGAAATGAACGACAAATCAAATCAAATAACAAGTGATGAATTGAATAACGATACAACACCGAAAGTAACAGGTATTGGAGGGATTTTCTTTTTTTCTGATAATCCGGATAAAACAAGAGAATGGTATAGCGAAAATTTAGGCCTTGAAGTTAACGAATATGGTTCTAGTTTTGAATTTAGAAACGCCAATAGTCCAAACGAAATTAATTATTTGCAATGGAGTCCTTTCAAAAAAGAGAGCGAATATTTTGAGCCATCGAAAAAAGAATTTATGATTAATTACAGAGTTCAGAACATTATTGGACTTGTGGAAAAGTTAAAAGAAAATGGCGTAACTATACTCGATGAAATTGAAACTTTTGAATACGGAAAATTTGTTCATATTATGGATATGGAAGGAAATAAAATAGAACTTTGGGAACCAGTTGACAGCGTTTTAACATAAATTGGCGGCAAAACAACAAAATAAACTCAGAATAAAAAACAAAATTTGGTTATTTATAACTCAGTTTAAGTAATTAAACACTAAATTGTTAAACTAGATTTTAAAAATCAAGATATGACAGACAAAATAAAATGCCCGAACTGCGGATATAATTTCGATGTAGAGGAAGCTATTTCAGGAAAATTAGAAGCTAAATTTAAAGCAGAATACGAAAAAAAAGTGTCGGAACAAGCAGTAAAATTTAATTCGGAACGAATAAACCTTGAAAAAGAAAAAGAAGAATTTGAAAAGAAAAAAGAAAGAGAAAATGAACTGTTTAAAGAAAAATTGGAACAACGTTTAAGCAAAGAAACAGAAAAAATTGAAACTCAAACAAAAGAAATATTTGAGCAGCAACTAAAAGCACTTCAGCTGGAAAATGAGAAAAAGAAAGCTGAAAACAGAGAATTAAAAGCTCAGGAAATAGATTTGCTTAAAAGAGAAAACGAACTTAAAGAAAAAGCAGAAGAGCTTCAACTTAATCTTCAAAAGCAACTTCTTGAAAGTCAAAAAGAAATTGAAGAAAAAGGGAGATCAAAAGAACGAGAAGTAATGGTTTTGAAAGAAAAAGAATATCAAAAACAATTAAACGACCAAAAAAAGCTGATTGATGAAATGAAGCGAAAAGCAGAGCAAGGTTCAATGCAAATGCAAGGCGAAGTTCAAGAATTGGCAATAGAAGAGTTATTAAAAAACACATATCCATTCGATAATATTGATGAGGTTTCAAAAGGCGTTCGCGGTGCCGATTGTATTCAAACAGTAATTAATAGTTTACAGCAAACTTGCGGCTCAATTGTTTATGAAAGTAAAAGAACTAAAAGTTTTTCAAACGATTGGATAGATAAATTAAAGCAAGACCAAATTCAATGCAAAGCAGACATAGCTGTTATTGTTACAGAAACATTTCCTAATGGAATGGAAAGATTTGGCGAGAAAAATGGTGTTTGGATTTGCGGATTTCACGAAGTTAAAAGTGTTTCGTTTGTTTTACGAGAAATGTTAATTAAAACACAATCGGTAAAATCTTCGGATGAAAACAAAGGCGATAAAATGGAGCTTTTATATGCATATTTAACTAGCAACGAATTTGTGCAAAATATAAAAAGAATAGTTGAAAATTACGACGGAATGATACATCAGTTAAATTCTGAGAAAAAAGCAATGTACAAAATTTGGGCTTCGCGAGAAAAACAAATTTGGGTTGTTCAGGAGAATATATCGGCTCTTTTCGGCTCTATTAAAGGAATTGCCGGCAAAGAATTAGAAACATCTTCGGTACTTGAATTGCCAAATACTAATATCGAAGAATAAATCATTGCGAAAATTAATAAACACAAAATATAATTAGAAAAATTTGCAAAAAAGGCACAGATGATTATATTGTAAAAAGAGAAATAGAATATAATTAGCTTTTAAAACAAGTTGCAATTTACTTAAAAATAATCGACATCGCAGCATAATATTTGTTGCAAAATATAATAAATTAGATTCAAAAAACAAGAAAATTACAGATAAGAATATTTTATATATTAAACAATTATGAATAAACTAATCAGCCTAAAAGAATTGATTTACAATGAATTGCTTAATATTGTAGACAAAAAAATCGCAACAGCAAAGCAGGCAATAGAATCAGCAAAAGAATCGAGAGATAACGACACTAAAAGCAGTGTTGGAGATAAATATGAAACAGGAAGAGTAATGATGCAAATTGAAATGGAAAACCATGAAATTCAATTAAGCAAAGCTCTAAAACAAAAAGGAGAACTTCTTCAAATAAATATCAAAAAAGAATATAAAAAAGCCGCATCAGGAAGTTTAGTAATAACTAATCAAGGAAATTATTTTATTTCAATCGGAATAGGTAAAATTGATGTCAACAATGAAATCTTCTTTTCAATATCATTAGCTTCGCCATTAGGAATGCTGATATTTGATAAAAAAGTTGGAGCTAAATTTCAATTTCAAGAAAAAAAATTTACAATAAAAAACATCGTTTAAACAATAAAATTATTTAATTTCTATTGTTTTATTCGTAATTTGTGAAAAAATAAATTTTTATGGATTTAAAAATAGCAGTATTAATCGACGGCGATAATATACCATCTGCTTATATAAAAGAGATGATGGAAGAAATTGCAAAATATGGAAATCCTACAATAAAAAGGATTTATGGCGATTGGACAAAGCCAAATCTATCAAAATGGAAAAACATCCTTTTAGAAAATGCAATAACACCAATTCAACAATATGGTTATACAAGTGGAAAAAACGCAACAGATTCCGCAATGATAATTGATGCAATGGATATTCTATATTCAGAAAAGGTTAATGGGTTTTGTTTGGTTTCAAGCGATAGCGATTTTACTCGTTTGGCAACAAGGCTTCGTGAAGCAGGTATGCAAGTGTTTGGAATTGGCGAAAAAAAAACACCAAATCCTTTTATTGTTGCTTGCGATAAATTTATTTATATTGAGATTCTTAAAAATCAAACTGAGGTTAATGAATCTGGCTCTGCAGAAAGCAAATCATCAGTAAAACACAATGTTGACAAAATAACGCCGGCTGTAATTAAATTAATTTCATCTTCTATTTCTGATTTGGCTGATGATGATGGTTGGGCTTTTCTTGGTGATGTTGGCAGCTTAATTCAAAAAAAACAACCAAATTTTGATTCCCGAAACTATGGATTTCAAAAATTAACTCCTCTAATAAAATCATTTAATAAATTTGAAATTGATTTACGTGAAAGCCCAAAAGGACGATTTAAATTAATTTATGTGAAAATTGCAGAAAAGCATCAAATTTCAAAAGTGAAAAAGCAAAAAAAATAATTGTAAATTAATACTAAATCTGAATTAAAAAGCCTGAAAAGTTAAAGCTTATTTACAGCGATAATATACTTCCAGATATAATAATTTGTAAATTTATAATTTGATGAAATAACAGAAAAACAGAAAAGGATGAAACAAAGTATAGCACATATTGCAATTGTGGTAAATGATTACGATGAAGCGATTAAATTCTATACCGAAAAATTAGATTTTGTACTAATTGAAGACACAAAATTGAGCGAAAACAAACGTTGGGTTTTAATTTCACCTCCAGGCTCAAATGGAACAAATCTGTTACTTGCAAAAGCCTCCGGCGAAAAACAACTGGCAAGCGTTGGAAATCAAACCGGCGGACGTGTGTTTTTATTTTTATTTACAGATGATTTTTGGAGAGATTATAATAAAATGGCCGAAAGAAAAATACATTTTATTAGAGAGCCAAAAGTTGAAGAACATGGAACTGTTGCCGTTTTTGAAGATTTATACGGTAATTTATGGGATTTTATTGAACCTAAATTTATAAATAAAGGCGAAAGTTTATAAATTATGTAATCTAATTATTTAGGACAGCAATTGTTCGGAATCTGATTTTTATATTGTTAATTTTACAAATTCATAACAACTCACTATATCTTCATGCTTGATAAAAAGAAAGAACAACCAAAAGAAAAACCCAGATTACATCCGCGCAATAAAAATCGTGAGCGATATGATTTTAAATTACTTGTGGAAATTTGTCAGGAATTGGAGCAATTTGTTAAGTTGAACAAATACAATGAAGAATCAATTGATTTTGCTGATCCTGAGTCAGTTAAAATGCTAAATAAAGCTCTGCTGAAATATCATTATGGTTTAAATTATTGGGATATTCCACCTAATTATTTAACTCCGCCAATTCCCGGACGATCTGATTATATACATCATATTGCTGATTTATTGCGTAATAGTAACTATGGAAAAATTCCACTTGGCGAAAAAATAATATGTCTTGATATTGGAGTTGGAGCAAATTGCATTTATCCAATTATTGGCAATAAAGAATACGGTTGGTCTTTTATAGGTTCCGATACAGATTCTGTAGCAATTGAATCAGCAAATAAAATAATTGAGCTAAATTCATCTTTACAAGGAAAAGTTAAATGTATTTTGCAAACTAATCCAAAAGATTTTTTTTATGGAATTATAAAAAAAGACGAAATTGTCGATTTGTCTATCTGCAATCCTCCTTTTCATGCATCAGCAAAAGATGCACATTTAGCAACAATGAGAAAACTAAAGAATTTGAGCGATAAAAAAAATCCAGAACCAATTTTGAATTTTGGTGGACAAAATAATGAATTGTGGTATGATGGAGGCGAGGATAGATTTGTAAGAAACATGATAAATCAGAGCAAGAAATTTTCTACTTCATGTTTTTGGTTTTCTTCTTTAATTTCAAAACAATCAAGCCTAAAAAATGTTTATACAATACTACAACAAGCAGAAGCTATTGATGTTATAACTATTCCAATGGGACAAGGAAATAAAACAAGTAGAATTGTTGCCTGGACATTTCTTGCTAAAGAAGAACAAAAAAACTGGAAAAGCAATAGATGGAAAAATGCATTGTAAGATAAATTTTATTATTTAATTGTTAAAAAATATTTATAGTCATTGGTATATTAGTAATTAGTCATTAAAGTATTGTTTAACAGCTATTTGTTTTTCCAGTTCCTAATTTCAAATTACTAATTACCTGACAATTTTAAGAATAAATATAAATATTATATAGCAAAGTTATTTTAACCCAACTACAATCAAATTACAATTGTGTAATTTGTTTAAATTCAATGTTTAAACTTTGCTCGTAATTTTTAAGAACTTTCAGTTCAGGAGTATTTACAAAACATAATGAAATGCCTTCTTTTCCTGCTCTTGCAGTTCTTCCGCTTCTGTGAGTGTAATATTCATCGTTTTCGGGAAGTTGAAAATGAACTACAAATGCAAGTGCTTCAATATCAATGCCTCTAGCTGCAACATCTGTTGCAACAAGAAATTGAAGAGTTTTGTTTTTAAAAGCTCTCATTACTTTATCCCTTTCTTTCTGTAAAAGATCGCCATGAATAGCATCACATGCAATATTTTTAGCAATTAATTGTTTAGCTAATTTCTGTGTCGCGCCTTTTGTTCTGCAAAAAACCAATCCTCTATTTTCTTTTTCAGATGCAAGAAATTGTAAAAGTTTATTCAGCTTTTCTTGTTCATCACAAATCAAATATTGATGCGTAATTTTTTTATTTATAACATTTTTACCGCTTTCCTTAATTCTAACTGCATTAGGCGACATGTATCGTTTAATAATATGCTGAATTCCTTGAGGCATTGTAGCCGAAAAAAGCCATTTGTTTTTCGTGTAAGGCAAAATACTCATGATTTCTTCAAGTTCAGCTTTAAAACCTCTGCTAAGCATTTCGTCAGCTTCATCTAAAATTATAATTTTAACTGAACTTAGATTAAGAGCTTTTCGTTTTAAAAGGTCAATTAATCTGCCTGGTGTTGCAACTACAATATGTGTTGGCCTTTGCAATGAAGTGATTTGTTTACCAATATATTCACCACCGTAAACAGATTCTGTAAATATTTTTGAGTAATACTTGGTAAACCTAAACAATTGCTTTGCCACTTGTTGACTTAATTCTCTTGTTGGACAAAGAATTAAAGCTTGCACTTCATTTTTATCAGGATTTATTTTCAGTAGTAATGGTAAACCATAAGCTGCGGTTTTTCCGGTTCCTGTGGTTGCCTGACCAATAAGATCTGTATTTCCTTCAAGCAAAACTGGAATTACTTTTTCCTGAATTTCTGTTGGCCTGATAATATTTAAATCAGCTAAACCTTTAACTAAATCTTTATTTATTCCTAATTCTTCGAAATTTTTCAAAATATATGCGTTTTTTTATAATTGCGACAAAAGTACACTTTAAATATTGTAAATCTTGATATTAATTTGTTTAAAATCATAAAATAACTTAAATAAAAAGAGTTTGGCATTAGCATTTAGTATAAAATTATCAATATTATTATTAATAACAATTTTAAAACTTTTAGATTTTAAAATCGTTATGTTGCTGAAATTAAGTAATTTAACAATTCAGCAATTGAGCAATAAGAGTTTTTTCTATTCAAAAGCCTAAGTTGATTTATCTTTTTCATATATCTATCTCAGATTATTATATTTCAGATATAGATTATAATCATTATTTTAATGATACCTTTGAGCCTTTTTTATATATCATCACTTAAAGTATAATTCTTATATTTTAAGACAGAAATAAATTTATATTATAATGAAATTTGAAGATTTGAAAATTATTGAGCCTATTTTAAAAGCTCTAAAAGATGAAAACTATACAGAACCAACATCAATACAAGAAAAATCTATTCCACTTATTTTACAAAGGAATGATGTTTTAGGAAGTGCTCAAACCGGAACAGGTAAAACAGCAGCTTTTGCTATTCCAATTTTGCAACTACTTTATCTTGACCGGATTAAGAATAATAAAGCACATAAAATTAATTCTCTTATTATTACACCAACTCGCGAATTGGCTATTCAAATTGCGGATAGCTTTACCGTTTATGGAAAATACACAGGAATAAAAAACGCTGTTATTTTTGGCGGCGTTAAACAAGGCTCACAAACAGATGCTTTGCGTAAAGGCGTGGATGTTCTTGTTGCAACACCCGGAAGGCTTCTTGATTTGATGGATCAGGGTTTTGTTAATTTAAAAGACGTAGAATACTTTGTGCTTGACGAAGCCGACAGAATGCTTGACATGGGATTTATTAATGACATTAAGAAGATAATTGCTAAATTGCCAAGCAAACGTCAATCTTTGTTTTTTTCGGCAACAATGCCAAAAAATATTGTAGAACTTTCGAAAAAAATATTGAAAAATCCACAAAAAGTTGAAGTCAGTCCGGTTTCTTCAACTGCTGAAACTATTCAACAATACCTTTATTATACTAATAAAACAAATAAAAAAGATTTACTTTTTCATATACTTAAGAATAGGGAAATTGATCAAGTATTGTTGTTTTCAAAAACAAAACATGGTGCAAACAAAATATCTAAATACTTAAAAAAAGAAAATATTAAATCGGAAGCAATACATGGCGACAAAGCTCAAAATCAAAGACAAAAAGCACTGGCGCAATTTAAAGAAAGAGAAATTAGGGTTTTAGTTGCAACTGATATTGCTGCTAGAGGAATTGATATTGATAAACTAAGATATGTTATAAATTATGATATTCCCAATATATCAGAAACTTACGTGCACAGAATTGGCAGATCAGGAAGGGCAGGAGAAGATGGAATTGCTATATCTATGTGTGAGCCTGAAGAAAATGATTACATAAAAGATATTGAAAATTTGATAAAACAGAAAATAGAAATTGTTAAAGACAATCCTTTTCCACAAACCGACAAGCCGATGACAGAAAATGAAAAAAAGGAAAAAGAGAAAGAAAAAAAACTTAGAAAACAAGAATTTTTTGACGCAAAAAAACGAAAGCAGGAAAACCCAAAGTCATTTAAGTTTTCAAATAAAAAAAAGAAAATAAAGTAAATATTTATATAAAGAAACTGCGGAATAGTTGAAAATATTAAGCTGCTTGTTTACGAAAGCGTTTTTTGAACTTCAAATAAAATCAGCAACTCTAATATTTAATTTGTTAATTGAAATAATGCAAAATTTTTTATGAAATAATAAAATAAGGATGTAATTTTACACCTTAATTAATTTATGATTTTTTAGAATTGAAACATAAATAAACAATTTAAATTAAATATCATGGCAAAATCGCAAGACGCAAAGAAAAATGTAAAAAAAGAATCAACAAAGACTGCTAAAGAAAAAAAGGAAGAAAAGAGAGAAAAGAAAGCAAAAAAAGGTTAAATTTTTTTTAATAAAAGTTAAAGGCTATGATATAAAATATTATAGCCTTTTTTCACTCTTTCTTGAATATTGTCATGCCTTAAGTTGATGATTAATGAACCGCCGTATTAGTAAGGCGTACTTGGTGTGAGCGCTGCACTTGCTACAATTCGGTAGTCAGCCGTATAATAGATTACGGGTTTTCATATTATTTTATTTCGTTATCAATGTCTTCGCTTTCTTTTAATTTTTAAATATCTTTCAGTAGTTTTTTGTCTTCCGATTTTAAGCGTCTTTCTACTTTTTTAATGTCTTCTTCTGCTTCGAGTTCTTCGGGTTTTATTCCACGTTTGAGTAATAATTCCCTAACACCTTTATTGTTTTTTAAATGTTCTGCCGTAATTTTTTGTTCGCCTTTCAGGTTTTCTTTTTGAACGTTGAAATTTGTCAATTCGTTGGCAAAATCCTTTGCTTTAATGGTTATTATAGGCAAAAAATCGGCAAGCGGACGATTTTCGGGTATTGAAAGTTTGTATTTCATTTGGTTGGTATTATATCCGCCAAATAAAATTT
>JAFGWC010000076.1 GCA_016937695.1 Bacteroidales bacterium | reverse complement strand
CCAGTTGCCAGTTGCTTGTTAATAGTTTACTACTTTTATCTTTATACTTTTGTAACAATTTTTTTTGCCGGATTTCCAACGTAAGTTCCTGATTCTGAGATGTTTTTTGTAACAACAGAACCTGCACCGATAACAACATCATCGCAAATATTTACAGGCAAAATTGTGGCATTTGTGCCAATTGAAACATTATTCCCGATATTAGTTTTTTTCCATTTAGTAGTATCTCCACCAGCCGGACCGCCAGTTGAAAAAGTATCGTTTATAAACATTGCGCCATGCGAAATAAAGCAGTTGTTCCCAATTGTTACTAGCTCGCAAATAAAAGCGTGCGATTGAATTTTTGTGTTATTGCCAACTATTACGCCTTTTTGTATTTCAACAAATGGTCCGATAAAGCAGTTATCACCAATTTTGCATTCGTAAATGTTTAAAGGCTCAACTATTTTTACATTTTCTCCAAAATCTACATCTCTAAATTGAGATTTAAATACGATAGGTTTATTCATTCAATAATTGTTAATTTTAAATCAATGTCTTATAGTTAAATGATATAAAATTATTCTTTCTTTATATTTTTACTTTACAAGTTACAAGTTGCAGGTTAACTTGCAACCTGCATCTTGTAACCTTTGTATTAATTTTAATAAAAATTCTTAACTAAACGATATTGAATTGTAAATTGTTAAATGTTAATTGTAAATTCTTACATTGCTTTTCCATTTTTTGATGCACTGTTATAAATTCTTTCTATAATTTCAACAGATTTCATCCCTTCAAAAGCATTTGTTGCTATAATTGCCTTTTTATTAAGCACTTGTATTACATTTTCGTAAACTCTGTCGTGGTTTGACATAGAGCCTTTATATTCTCCATATTCGTTTGGTGGATTTCCCGGAGGAAGATTATCTGCACTAAAATCTTCAAAATTTTGATATTCTAATTCATTTAAATATTGGCCGCCAATTTTCACTGTTCCTTTTTCACCAAATATAGTTATTGAGCCTTCCATGTTTTTACCGTAACTGTTAACGCTGTAGTTTATTGTACCTAATGCACCATTGTAAAATTCTAAAGATATTGCGCCAGTATCTTCAAATTCGATTATACCTTGATGAGCAAAATTAGCAATTTTAGCTTTTACTTCTTTAACATCGCCTACAAGCCAATATAATAAATCAATAAAATGGCTGAATTGAGTATATAATGTTCCGCCGTCAAGTTTTTTTGTACCTTTCCAATCTGAACCTTTATAATAAGCTTCGTTTCTATTCCAAAAGCAGTTAAGCTGAGCGCTGTATATTTTTCCTAATTTTCCATCTTCAATAGCTTTTTTTATTGCAACTACAGGCGGATTAAATCTGTTTTGTTTTACAATAAATAATAATTTATTAGCCTTTAAAGATTCAGAAATCATTTGACCTGCATCTGCAACAGATATAGCCATTGGTTTTTCGCAAAGCACATTAAATCCTGCTTTCAGACTTTTTATAGTTTGCTCAGCATGAAGTCCATTAGGCGAACAAATAGAAATTACGTCTATATCTTTCTCATTATCAAGGACTTCATCGATATTGTAATAGGCTTTAGCGCCATATTCTGCAGCTAGTTTATCAGCTTTAGATTTATCGATATCGCAAACTACTTTTAAAGTTCCGTTATTTGAAATATGTTGTGCATGGCGTTGTGCAATACGCCCACAACCAATTATTGCAAATTTATATTTTTCCATTAAATTATTGTTTGTTTTAGTTTTTTTGAATAGCAAAATTAATGAAATAAAATAAATTAATATTTATCTTTTATAGTTTGAAGATTTTATTTGATGAGTGGATAAAAAATAAATTTAGAAATTAACTTTTTTAGTATTTTCTAATTTATTAATATCTGAAAAAGTGAATATACTATAAAAAAACATCATAAATATAGCTCCTGCAATTCTATTTAGTATAGCTTCAAATAAAAAATTGATGCTTAATATCAAAATAAGATAAAAAAGTAAATAATTTTTTGTTTTAAGGCTGTGGTAAATGCCTAAAATTAAGATGATTAAGAGTGAAATTATTCCAAAAATACCAAGACTTGCAAATGATTCAAGATATTGATTATGAGTATTTAGTTTATGATCTTCTGCATCAAAAAAATTATATTTTATGTATTTTTTTGATAATTCATCAGAAAGTCTATCAGGAGATGTTCCAAACCAAAAGTTTTCTTTTATAATTTCGATAGCTGAAAACCATGTTTCAAAACGGGTATCTTGCTTTATCATTTCCATTTTATTTTCTTTTGATAAAAGATTATTTAGTTTGCTAAAACCGGATTGCATATTGATGCTAAAAAAAATGAAGCTAAAACCGATAATTATTAAAATTAATCCACCTAATAAAAGTCTTTTATTTCTGTATATTTTTAATTCAAATAAAACTAAGAAAATTATTACAAAAAACAAACTAAGAAATCCGGCTCTTGATTGTAATAAATATATGATAAATAAAAAGAATGCTATTGTGCTGAATATTAGGATATTAAACTTTTTTTTATAAATTTTATTTTTAAATTGATAAATAAGAATTGTTATTGAGAAAATAATATACATTGCAAAGTATGAAGGATGAAGTAGTACTGAAAAAAAACTTGCTGAAAAGTTACTTATTCTCATATTAACTAATTGCCAAAAAGAATATTGTTCAAAGCCTTTCCAGTGCCAATGTTTAATATACCAGCTTCCGTTTTCTATAATTAAATTTGAAAAAAAAGCATTTGATAAAAGATAAATAGATGCTATTAGATTTCCTATAACAAAAGTTGTTAAAATAATTTGATAGTTATTTTTTAATTTATCGTTTGAGCCAATTATTATTAAAGGGAAGAGGAGCATTGATAATTTTTTTTGAATTTCATATAATCCATTATCAATATTTGATGAGTAAAGTAGAGCTAAAACATTTAAGATAAAGTAAAATAAAATTGCAAAATAAATCGATTTATTAGGAAAATTATTAAAGCGATATTTGAAATTTCCTTCTAAAAGCCAGGTAAAAATCCAAAATGACATAATTGCAGGTAAAAAGTCTGCTTTTAGTGGCAACCAAAACACAAATAATAAAGTAGCAAAAAAGTTTAAATTGCTTGTTATATATTTGTATTTAAGCCAATTAGTATTCATTTATTTAAGATTTTTTATTATTACTTCAGATATTCTTTCCTTATCATTTTCAGTTAAGTTACTTCCTGAAGGCAAACAAAGTCCGTTTTGAAAAAGTTTTTCTGAAACGCCATTTAAATATTTTGGATATTTTTCAAAAATTGGCTGTATATGCATAGGTTTCCATAATGGACGTGTTTCAATGTTTTCTTTTTCAAATTCAAGTCTTAGTTTTTCACTTGTTGTATTTGAATGTTTTTGGTTAATAACAATTGTTGTTAGCCAAAAATTTGAGTAAAAATCTGAATTTAATTCTTTTAAAAATGAAATTCCATTTATTTCTGACATTAAATTTTGATAGAAAAGATTATTTTTTCTTCTGGCATCGATTCTGTTGTTTAAAACTTCAAGTTGTCCGCGTCCAATTCCTGCAACAATATTACTCATTCTATAATTATATCCAATGTTAGAATGCTGATAATGAGGTGCATTATCTCTGGCTTGAGTTGCAAGAAAGCGTGCTTTTTCAATATATTCTTTATTATCAGAAATTAAAGCGCCGCCACCAGAAGTAGTTATAATTTTATTTCCGTTAAAAGATAAAATGCCTAATTTGCCAAATGTACCGCAAGCTTTATTTTTATATTTACTTCCAAGAGCTTCTGCTGCATCTTCAATTATCGGAATTTCATATTTATTTGCAATTTCAAAAATTTTATCAATTTTTGCAGGCATACCATATAAATGAACAAGAATAATTGCTTTTGGTTTTTTGCCTTTAGAAATTCTGTCTTTTATTGCAGTTTCCAATAATTCAGAATCCATATTCCATGTATCTTCTTCACTATCTATGAATATTGGTATTGCACCTTGATAAACAATTGGATTTGCAGATGCAGAGAATGTAAATGAAGAACAAATCACTTCGTCGCCTTGCGCTACTCCAAGAATTATTAAAGCCAGATGAAGTGCTGCTGTTCCCGAGCTTAAAGCCGCTACATCAGAAATTTTCAGGTATTCAGATAATTCTTTTTCAAAGTTATTTACATTTGGACCAAGCGGAGCAACCCAATTTGTGTCAAAAGCTTCGTTAACATATTTTTTTTCATTTCCACTCATATGCGGAGATGATAACCATATTTTAGTTTTCATGTTTTTATAATAATTTATTCTTTAAATTTTATAGGTTTTGCTGGAATGCCAACAGCAACACAATTTTCTGGTAATGATTTTGCGACAACTGCACCAGCACCAATAGTTGTGTTTTTACCAATTTCCAATTGATTGATAATTTTAGCTCCAGTACCAACATATACACATTTCATAATATCAACTTCACCTGAGATATTTACTGATGGCATAAAAGATGAATAATCACCAATATTTGTATCATGGCCTACAGTACAAGATAAATTTAATATAACATGCTTTCCAATATTGATGTTAGTAGTTATGATATTTCCTGCTGCTATTATTGTTCCCTCGCCTATATTAACAAATTTTCTATCGCCAATTAGTGCATTTGGATGTATTAAAATTGGGTATTTTATTTGCGAATTTGTAATTTTTTTAATTATTTTTTCTTTTGTATTTGGATCGCCTATTGCTATTACAATATATAAATTTTCAACATCATAATTATTTAATTTATCAATTCCGCCAAGTAAAGGGAAATCGTTAATTGTATTTGGTAAGTTTTTATTATCATCCCAAAATCCAATAAAATCCCATTCTTGATTTTTGTTATTTATTTGATTTATAAGCATTTGTACTTCACGTCCAAAACCACCTGCGCCAAAAATTGATATTTTTTTCATGAATCTAATATTTAAAATGTTCCTTTAAATTTTTCCATAGTTGCTGAGTTATCAGAACTTATTCCTTCTGATTTAAATACTTTTTTTATTGTTAAAAATATAATTTTTAAATCTAGTAAAAAAGAAATATTTTCAACATACCAAACATCTAATTCAAATTTTTTTTCCCAACTAATTGCATTTCGTCCATTTACTTGCGCCCAACCTGTAATTCCGGGCTTTACATTATGTCGTTTTTTTTGATTTTGATTGTATAATTCTAAATATTCTAAAAGTAAAGGTCTTGGCCCAATTAATGACATATCGCCTTTAATTACATTAATTAGCTGTGGGATTTCGTCTAAGGATGTTTTTCTAATAAATTTTCCAATTTTTGTTAATCTTTTTTCATCAGGTAAAAGTTCTCCTTTTTCATTAGTTTTATCGTTCATGGTTTTGAACTTAATTAACTTAAATATTTTTTCATTTTTACCTGGTCGGTTTTGAGTAAAAAATGGCTTTCCTTCATTAGAAAAAAATAAAAATATTGTTATAAATATTAAAATAGGAGATAAAATGATAAACATTAAAAATGAAATCAAAAAATCAAAAAATATTTTAAGGAAATTTTTATAAAACATTGGTATTTAGATTTTTATTAATAAAATTTATATATTCATTTGCTAATATTTTTCTATCGAAATTATTTTTTGCATAATTGTAGCCGTTATTTCCTAATTTAATTAAGGCTTCTTCATTTAATGATAATAAATATCTAATTTTTTGTTCAATATCTTCAATATTTTCGGGTTCAGCATATATTCCGCAATTAGCTTTTTCAATTAAGTCTCTAGAAACTCCATCGATTAATAAAAGTACAGGTTTTTTGCAAGCCATATAATCAAATGTTTTATTTGAATAGATGGTTTTAAAAGTGTCAACTTTTTTTAAAACAGAAGTACCAATATCAGAAGCTAAAATATATTTAAAAACCTCTTGTTTTGGAACAGAATTAATAAATTTAACATTTTTAAGTTTTTTGTTATAAACTGTATTTTTTAGTTCTTCTTTTTTCATTCCATCACCAATTAAAAGAAAAAGAACATTTGTATCTGTCAGTTTTTCTGCAGCATCAATAATTTGTATTAAATGATTAGCAACTCCATGGGCGCCAACATATGTAATAACAAATTTATCGTTAAAATTATGTTGATTTCTAAATTCTTGTATATCAAAATTACTATTTAATAAATTATCAGAAATTGAAAAATCTGCAGCATTTGGAATAAATATGATTTTATTTTCGTCAATATTTTTATTTTTTATTAATTTTTCTTTAAAAGCTGGCGTAAGAACGTTTATTAATTTAGATTTTTTATATATAAATTTTTCAAATTTATAAGCAAAATTTATTATTGCTTTACTTTTAAGAACACCTGTGTCAATAGCAGACTCTGGCCATAAATCTCTAATTTCGAAAATAAAAGGTATATTTTTTATTTTAGATAAAATATAAGCTGTAATACCGACAAATAATGGCGGAGATGTTACTATAATAGTATCAAATTTGCCTTTTATTTTAAATATTCCTGCAAAAATACTTGAAAATACAAATGAAAAATAAGCCCAAAGTCTTCCTAAAAAATTTACATTGTAAGCTTCTGAAACATGACATCTAAAAACATCAACATTTTGATAGAAGTTTTTATCATTAAGAATAAATTTTCCTTTATATTTTTGATTTTTTTTTCCGGTGGAGTAGTGCACCATTCCTGCTAAAACAGTAACTTCATGTCCTTGCTCAGACCAAACTTTTGTCATTTCGTTAAAACGTGAACCGCCGCCATCGTTTTTTTCTAAAAAATATTGATGAATTAATAAGATTCTCATTAACTATTTATTTGAATTATTGTTTTTATATAATTACTTTCTGTTTTAAAAATAAGTTGATTAACTTTTTCTTTTTGTCCGTATAGTTCAGAGTACCAGCCTGTTATATATTCGTTGTTGATTGTATTTCCTGTTTTATCGTATGTTTCGATATTTAGATATTTATTAAACTCAGGATTAATATTCCAATGTAAATATTTGAGTTCTTTTCCTTGATAATTTGTTTGATCAATAATTTCCCATTTAAGCTGGTTTTTATGCTTAATAACTTTTCTTTTATGTGTAATATTTGAGCCAAAAATTGGAAATGCAATGATTTCACCTTCAAAAATATATGAATTATCAGTTTCAAAGATTTGAACACTTTTAACTTTAGTCCAATAAAACCAGATAAATCTACCGCCTTTTTGCATTTGACTGTTATTGCCAATTGTTAAAGTATTATGTCCAATTGTACCATGGTAAAAATCAATATATTTTTTATCTGTATTGTATTTATATGTTCCAGGATCACGAATAATATTTATTCCATTATACCAAATATCTATATTTAATGCATCTGATTGTGCCGGTCTGTCTTTATAAGTAGCACATCTTGTGGTAGTTAGTGCATTATCTTTAAATCCAAAATATCCACCATTTGAGAATTTTATTATAATTGAGTTATTATTTTCAATGTTTTTTTTATTTGAATTATTTAATCCATACCAAAAAGTATCTTCATGAGTTTGATTATATACAGAAAAATCTAATGCATTAGCAAGTGCTTGAATTTGAGGCTTATAGTTCCTAAATTTTTCTGAATTTAATGGAAAGAAAAGAGCGCCATCGTTCATTCCATAATTTGGTAAAAATCCGGTTTTATTTTCTTGTTGCGAGATTAAGAATTCAACTGATTTTTTTGCTTTTTCATATACTTTTTTATTCAGCTTTTTATTATTTAATTCACTTAATTTAATTGCCCACGTAATTAATTGTATTACAACTCTATGGTAATTATGAGAATGTTGAAGATAAGTTCCATCTTCATAAATTTGATATTCAATTTCTTTTTCAAACCACTTCTTCCCTTTTTTTGACCAACTTTTAGTTTCATATATAAATGGGAAAAGCATATTTGATAGAAAAATCATTAGTGTTTCGGTAATTGCATGATTATTTCTAACAGATATTCTTGAAAAGTTTATGTTTTTATAAACATGCTTTAATTGCCAATAGATTGAATTTATAATTTTTTGAAAAATTTCATCTGTCAGATTAGTACTATTTTTATAATAGTTTAATGCAAAAGTCCAGTTTAAAATTCGTAATGAAATTTCCTGTGAACATTTATAATTCGGACCTAAATTAATCGGATTTTCATCAATAAATGACTCAATTTCTGAAAATACAAATTTACTTTGGTCTGATTTAAAGTGATAGTCATATCTTATTAAATCGTAAATAAATGTAAAGCGAGCTTTTTCCCAAACAAATTTAATATCGCCTGCTTTTTCAGAAAAATCTTCAATTTTAGACCAATGAATATTTTTGTCGTATGTATATTTAGAATCGGGATTTTGATGCCAATTTTTATCTATTTTATAATCAATTGAACTAAAAAAAGTAAAAATACCTTTGTGTATATTTTCAACTTTTGATAATAATAATTTTAAGTTATTTTCTGATATTTCAATTTTTTTTTCAGAAAGCAAATCTTCTTTTGAGTTAAAAAAAAATGGAATGTCTTGATTTTTCCAATCTTCTAATTCAATTATTTTTTTTAATTTTAAAGGAGTAGGAAAAATTATTTTTAATAAGCCTGTTTTAGATTTAAAAAGATAAAATATGCGGAATAAAATATATTTTATTCCCATATTTTTAATAAAATCCATAAATAAACTTATTTTTTTCATTTTTTCTTAAATGATTTTTATCCAGTTTTTGTTTTTTAAACTTTCGATTGCAGCAAAACTTGCTTTTGTAACATTTATTAACTCATCATAAGGAATTAAATTAATAGCTTTTCCTGAATTTACATTTGCAGAAATTAAGCTGAATTGATTTTTATGTCCTTTATCTAGTTTTGTTTTTAATTTTTTAAAACCTTTTACGCCATAAGCTTTTGTTTTAATAAAATTGTTCATTATAATTGTTTTTTCTTGCGAAAATATTTCTAATCTCTCTTTTGAATATGCTTTTGAGCCATTTGCAAAATAATTAATAACACCTGTTGAGCCATTTTCTAATTTCAAAAGTATAGATGCATTATCAGTATTTTCCTGTGGATTTTCGCCCATTGCATTCATGCATATTTCTTTAATTTTACTTCCAGACAGATGCACAATTAAATCCATATAATGACAAGCTTCACCAATAATTCTTCCGCCACCAACTTTCATATCATGAACCCAAACATTTTGAGGAATTGAACCTGCATTCATTGTGGCTATAATATTCATTTGTGAATTACCGATTGATGATTTAATTTTTTGAATATGAGGTGAAAATCTGCGATTAAATCCAATCATTAAGCTTCCGTTGTTTTTATTATAAGCTTCTTCTATTAATTTTAATTCTTCAATGTTTAAGGCTAAAGGTTTTTCAACAAATACATGTTTGTTTTTTGACAATGCATCAATAACCATATTAGCGTGTAAATCATGCCTTGTTGTTATTAATATTGTACTTACTTCAGAATCATTTATTACTTCATTGAAATCTGTAGAACTATTTAGAATATTATGTTTTTTTGCAAGTGCTGTTCCATTAACTCCCATTGCAGATACAATATATTTTATTTGTGCATTAGTTCTTTTTAGTGAAGGCAACAATGTCATTTTTGTGAAATTGCCTGCGCCAACAATAGCTATTTTACCATTATTTTTTGAAATAGCTTTTGTAGTAATTTCAACATTAGAATTATATTTAGATTCTTCTTTATATTTAAATATACTTGCTATTGATTTACTGCTGGAAATATTTCCATAAATTTTATCAAAATCTTCTATATCAACAATTTGACTGATTAATGGTTTAACTTTAAGTGTTCCTTTTTTAATCGAATTTAAAACAGTTTCAAAATTCCTTTTTTCTGTCCATCTAACAAAAGAAAGAGGATAATCAATGCCTTTTATTTCGTAATTTTCATCATATCTACCTGGACCATATGAACAAGAAACTTGAAAGCTGAGCTCTTTTTCATAGAAATCTGCTCTTGATATGTCTAAACCAATAACTCCAACTAAAACAATTCTGCCTCTTTTTCTGCTCATTTTGGCAGCATCGCTTATTATTTGGTTATTTTTTGCAGATGCTGTAATAATTACGCCATCAGCTCCAATATTATTAGTTTGCGACAATACAAAATTTATAGGATCATTTCCTTTAGATGGATTAAAAGCTGTTATTCCTTTTGATTTTGCAATTTCAACTTTAGAATCGTCTATGTCATAGGCAATTACGTTGCAACCATTGGCCAAAAGCATTTCAGCAGTTAAAAGTCCAATAAGTCCTAATCCAATAACAACAATATTTTCTCCAAATGTTGGATTAATTAGTCTTATGCCTTGAAGTCCGATTGAAGCGATAACAGTAAAAGCTGCTTCGTCATCAGATACTGAATTAGGGATATGTGCTGCAAGATTTTGTGGAATTGAAACAAACTCAGCGTGTTGGCCATTTGATGCTACTCTATCTCCAATTTTAAAATCAGAAATACCATCGCCAACAGCAATAACTTTTCCAACATTGCAATATCCAAGTGGGAGAGGTTGTTCTAATTTATTAAAAACAGTTTCAATGGTTGGCATTAATCCTTCTGCTTTTATTTTATCAAGCACCATTTTTACTTTATCAGGCTGTTGTCTTGCTTTTTCAATTAATGAAGCTTTTCCAAATTCAACTAGCATTTTTTCTGTTCCCAAAGAAACAAGGCTTCTTGTAGTTTTAATTAAAATATGTCCTTTTTTTATTATTGGTGCAGGAATTTCTGCTAATTCGGTTTTTCCTGTTTTAAAAGATTGCAGTATTTGTTTCATTTTAAAAGTTTTAGCTAAAATAATAATTCAATGTAGTTTTTGATATTTATTTAAATTTTATTAATTGCTTCTTTATGCTTTTCTATATTTTCATCAGAAAATCTTTTTCTTATAACTTTTGCAGGATTACCAACTGATATAGAATACTCAGGAATTGATTTTGTAACAATTGAGCCGGCACCAATAATACTTCCATCATTAATTGTTATTCCGTCAAATATGATAACACCATGGCCTATCCAGCAATCTTTGCCTATTTTTACTCCTTTTCGAATATCTCTTCCTGTATTAATTATTGGAGTACCAACAATATCAAACTTATGATCACCGCCTACAATAGATACATTTGAGGCTAATAATGTATAATCATCAATATCAATTTTATCAACTGAAAGATGTGCATTATTTCCAATATAAACTTTTTTACCAACACTTAGGCTATTTTTTTTAATTCTAAGATTATAACCAAAATAGCATGTTAAGTCTTTTGATTTTATTTTGTAAATATTTTTTATATAAATTACTCTAAATTTTTTTAATATTTTTTTAATCATACTTTTTAAAAATTTCTAAAAATTTATTATACATAATATCTGGTGAATATTTTATTGCTGAATTAATGCAATTGTTTACAACTGTATTTTTATCAGCAAGTATTTTTTTATGCCATACTAATATTTCTTCGGATAAAGAATCAACCGAATTTGCAATATAAAAACTTCCATTTACAGAATCTGAAATAAATTCTACTTCAGGCGGATGATTTTCAAAATCATTTGATGTTATTATAGGCAGTCCGAATGAATTAGCGTGTATTACTGATAATCCTGCATGTGATGGTAAAGCATAAATATCGTTTTCAAAAAATAAATTGTGAATATCTATTCCATAAAGCTCTCCAAGAAAAAAAACTTCATTAACTAACTGATTTTCAATAACTAACTTTTCTAATTCCGATTTCTCGGAACCATTGCCTACTATATTTAGTTTTATTGGTATTTTAGTTTCTAGTTTTATTTTTAATACTGCTTTAATAAGTAAATCTAAATTTTTTCTTTTTGTAATTCTTCCACTAAAAATAATTTTTATTGTTTGGTTTTCTGTTTTCGTTTTTTTTTCAATAAGGTCATTATAAACTAAATAACCGTAATCTTCAGTATTTATTGCATTTCCAAGAACGTATATTGGAATTGATTTTTTTATATTATTTTTTAAATCTTTTATTGCACTTTTTGCATACAAAATAATTCCATCCGATTTTTTATAAAAAAATAATCTGAGTTTTTTACCGATTACGCCTTGATTTCCAAGTGTTCCATGTCCCCACCATAAAATTTTAGTTTTTGTAAATAATTTTAAAAATAAAAATATTAATAATGATGAAACTATAAGTGGATTAACTCCTAAAAGAATTACAATATCAGGTTTTACTTTTAAAATATTTTTTAGCATTCCTAATTGAAATGTGAAAACATTATTTTTAAAATTTATATTTATGTTTTTGCAAAAATGAATATTTTTTGAATTTGATTCGAAATTTTTCATATTTGGGATTGGATTTATTTTTCCAACACCAAAATGTACATCTATTTCTTTATTATTAAGTAATAATTCAAAAACAGATTTTCTATAATGAATTAAAGATAAGTATGATATGAAAATTTTTTGTTTTTTCATCTATTCATTATTTTGTTTGCTTGAAACCAAATTATTTGAAAAAAAGTATATAGAAAAGAATCCGTATAAAATTCGGATATCTACAAAACTGCTTGTTTTTAATGCATTTAATATAAGAAAAATAATTATTGACAAAGGAATTGCTGATTTCTTTTTTAAAAAAGGTGTTAGAATAAATAAACCTAAAACAATAAAACCAATTACACCTAATTCAAACCACGCTTCTACCAATATATTATGTGGATAATATCTTGAATCTTCGCCACTTAAAAAAAAATTAAAGCTTCCTATTCCATGTCCGATTAAAAATTGGAAAAAGGAATCGTGAAAAATATGGTAAAATGAAAAATCTAATAAATCTGTTCTCGCAACAACCGAGTTTCCGCCTCCTTCATCAAAAAGGTACAAAAATCTTTTAAAACCATGTCCTAAGTAAGTTATAATTTTTTCGAAATATAATAGGAAAAATATTACCATTGATGAAATAAGCAGAATTGAAATTCTTGCCTGTTTTAAACTAATTTTATTTGAAACTATTGATTTATATACATTTTTATTAAAAAGTAAAATAACTAAAGCAAATAAGAATGGACCACGTCCGCCCAATAATAACATTATTAAAAATACAACTAAAATTATTCTTTTGTTTATAAGAAAATCGTTTTTATATGAAAGCATAAGAATATATATTCCTAACCAGCTAGAAAGAACAAGATAATTAGCTCTTATTTTTTCCATATTTTCAATATTTATTAAATAACTAAAAGCTCCCCATCTTAAATTGTAAATAAATATAAACCATATCGATATAGGAATAATTATATATTTAATTGACTTTTTAAATTTTTCAATATTTATTTCACGATTGAAAATAGGATATAAAATAGATAAAACGTTTAAAAGCATTAAAAATACTTTTTCAAACGAATATGATTTAGAAGGTGTTGTAATTAAAGATAATATGCAAAGTATGTAGAATAATAAAAATAGAGTTATTGAAATTATTCCTGCTTTGCTGTAATATATTTTTTGTTGTGAATTGAAAAGTCTTAAGAAAATAATATCTAAACTTAAAAATACGGATGTTAATAATGTTAAGTCTAAAATATTTATATTGTAATAAATGAAAACCGATTTTAATATAGCTGAAAATAAAAATACTATATATACATAAGCCATAAAACTATTTAGTTTGAAATTTATAGTAAATTTATACATAAACTGCTGGATTATAATTATTTAAACTTAATTCTTAGATTTTTAAATATTTCAATAATTGATACAAAAACAATAAAAGAAATAAAGTACATTAAGTAATTTATGTAATTATGGTTTAAAATTATAATTATTGAAGTTGAAATTAATAAAATAATTGTAACCAAATTTTTTAACTTAAATAAATTATAGCTGTAAATATTTGTAATTAACATTATTACAATATTTGATATCAATGTGCTATACGCTGCACCTACAATGCCTATTTTAGGAATAAGTATAATGTTTAAAATAATATTAAAGAAAGCTGCTATGCCTGAAGCTATTGGTAATAAATGAGTTTTATTTTTTAGTGTTAATCTGTAATTTCCCTGATGATAAAAAGGTATAAACAATGTTGCTAAAATAAGTGTTTTAAAAACGCTTTCTGATTTTAGATAATCGCTTTTGTAATATTGTAAAATATATGGAAATAAAAACCATAAAACGATTGATGCAACAGAAATAATTATAAAAACTCCATTTGTATATATTGTTAAATTTTTTTCTGATTTAGCATCTGCCTTTTTTGATTTATAAAGTAATGGTTGAAATATTAATGAGCCAATATATAAAATAAAAAATAGCGAAAAACTTAAAGAATATGCAAACGAAAAAACACCAACACTATGCTCATCCATAAAGTATTGTATCATATATCTGTTAATATACATACTAACTGCATTACTTAATGAATGAAATATTATTGGAAATCCAAAAAGAAAAAATACTTTAGATAAATTGTCTTTTGAGTTTTTTATTAATTTAAAATTTATTTCAGTTTTTAAGAATACAAAAATTTGTATAACACTTATTATAACTGCAAATAAAAGTCCTATTGGATATATATAATGAGATTCGGGATAAATAAATGCAAGAGAAACTATAAATATAAATTTTAATACCTGAAAGCTGACTCTAATTTTAAAATACCTTTTTGTATCGCTAATTACTCTTAAATAGTTAAGTATAATTTCTCTATATGCAAGAAGTGGAACGGAAAATATAATTATTATAAATGTTCCTGATTTATACAGAATTAAAGATATAACAAGAATTATTGGAATAATAATTAAGTTCCATTTTAAAAATATTTTAAAAATACTTTTAAAAAATGAATTTTTATGATTTTTAAATCTATCAAAAAAACGTAAAATAGTTACGTTTTGTCCGTTTAATGATATTGGTAATATTAAATTCTCAAAAGCAATTATTAAGGAAATAATACCAAAATTTTCAATGGAAATTAATTTTGGTAATGCAAGTAGCAAAACCCAATTAAGCCCTTTTGCAAGTGTTTCTGATACTGCATAGGTTTTTAATTGATTGAAAATTTCAGATTTTCCTTTAATGAGCTTTAAAAGCATAATAATTTAACAAAACTTATTTATTTACTTTCTCTAAACATTTTAGATATTCGAATGCTTGCTTTTCCATTGCCATAAGGATTGTGGGCTTTAGACATTGTTTCGTATATATCTTTATTTGCAAGAAGTTCGTTTACCGTTTTAACGATTAAATTAGAATTTGTTCCAACTAATTTTACAGTTCCGGCATCAATAGCTTCTGGTCTTTCAGTTGTGTCTCTCATCACTAAAACCGGTTTTCCAAGGCTTGGTGCTTCTTCTTGAATTCCTCCGCTATCAGTTAAAATTATATATGATTTGCTCATTAAATAAAGAAATGGCAAATATTCTAAAGGTGAAATTAAATGAATATTTGAAGTATTGCCTAAAATTTCATAAACGGGTTTTTGTACGTTTGGATTTAAATGTACAGGATAAATTATTTGAACTTTTGGATGCTTTATAGAAATTTCTTTTATCGCTTTACAGATATTTAAAAAACCTTCGCCAAAATTTTCTCGCCTGTGCCCGGTAACAAGAATTATTTTTTTATTAAAAATCTCAATATCTGTTTTTAATTTTTTAGTTAATAATTTTTTTAAATCTAATTGTAATTTTGTATTACTATTTATTTTTTCTAAAGCTAAATGAAGCGCATCAATTACAGTATTTCCTGTAACTATTATATTTTTTTCATTTATATTTTCTTTAAGCAAATTATTTTTAGAAAGCTCTGTTGGAGCAAAATGATATGTTGCAATTCTGCCTGTAATTTGTCTGTTTATTTCTTCAGGCCATGGCGAATAAATATCATTAGTTCTTAATCCTGCTTCGATATGGGCAACAGGTATTTTTTGATAAAATGCTGCAAGTGCTGCCATGCTTGAGGTACTTGTGTCGCCGTGTACAAAAACATAATCAGGATTAAAATCGTTTAAAACATCTCTGATTCCAAGAATTACTCTGCTTGAAATATCGTATAAGTCTTGACCTTCCTGCATTAAATCTAAATCGTATTCAGGTTTTATTTCAAAAATATCTAATACTTGATCTAACATTTCTCTATGTTGGGCAGTAACACAGACTTTTGTATTAAAATTAATTTTGTCTTTTTGAAATTCTTTAACAACCGGAGCCATTTTTATTGCTTCCGGTCTGGTTCCAAATACAATTAGTATTTTTTTCACAGTAAAATTTTATTTTTATAATTATTTTTTAAAAACGCCACAAAAATCTAATATTTGTTTGTCTTCTCTGTATTTAAGTGTTTTAAATTCTTTATGTGCAACAAGAAAAGCAATTATATCTGCTTTTTCATAAGCTTCGTTATAATCGGTTAATTTAAAAACGCCGTGTTCTTTTATATTAGGTTCTACCACTAATATATTCCCATTATTTTCTGATTGCATAACCTTTTGAGTAATATATTTTGCAGGTGATTCTCGCAAATCATCAATATCAGGTTTAAAAGCAATTCCCATACAGGCAACAATTGGTTTTTTGCCATTTTTCAATTCAAAATCCATTTTTGCTTTTGATATTTTTTCTGCTACCCAAAATGATTTATAATTATTTACTTCTCTTGCCTTTCCAATTATTCTCGATTCCATTGGATAATCAGAAACAATAAACCAAGGATCTACTGCAATGCAATGTCCGCCAACTCCTGCTCCTGGTTGAAGTATATTAATTCTTGGATGTTTATTTGCTAATTCTATTAGTTCCCATACATTTATTCCGGCTTTATCGCAAATTAATGATAGTTCATTCGCAAATGCTATCTGAACGTCTCGTGCACTATTCTCAGTTAACTTGCACATTTCAGCTGTTTTCGAATTCGTAATATGTAATTCTGATTTTACAAATGTTCTATAGAATTTTGCTGCTAGTTTACTCGAGTCTTCATTTATTCCACCAATAACTCTGTCGTTATTTTCTAGCTCGTACATAACATTTCCGGGCAAAACTCTTTCAGGGCAATATGCCATGTATATTTTGTCTTTTAATTCAGGACGTTTTTCATTAATAAGTGCTTGCATTTTCTCTGTAGTACCTACTGGCGATGTAGATTCAATTATATATAAATCATTTTCCTTAAGTAATGGAATAATTGAATTTGTTGCTGCCTGAACATATGAAATATCTGGTTCATGTTCGCCTTTAAAAGGAGTTGGAACTACAATTACATATACATCAGAAATTTCAGGTTTTGTTGAAACTTTTAGATAACCTTCTTTTACTGCTTCAAAAACGTATTCTTTTAAATCAGGCTCTATAATATGTATTTCACCTTTGTTTATGGTATCTACAACATATTGGTTAATATCAACACCATGAACTTTAATTTTGTTTTTTGCTAAAAGTGCAGCTGTAGGAAGACCAATATAACCCATGCCTATCATTGTTACTCTTGAGAAATTTTGCATAATATTTGATTTTTATTATGAATTAATCTTTTTTTGTTAACTGAATTGCTTTCCTTTTCATCTCAAGTATTATTGAAACTAAAAATCCTAATCCAAAGAAAATTCCAAAGAAAAAACCAACATTTTCAATTATTGTTTTTTCTTTTGTTTTTGATTTATCAAATGGTTTTATTACTTGTAGTGGCGAAAGAGTTTCAAGTCTGTTTATATATTTTACCCTTGATTCTGATAGTTCCATTATATCTTTATGAAAAAAACTATTGCTGTTTTCATTTAGTATCATTAATTGTCCCGGACTTATATTCGAGCTTTTCATTGAAGCTGCTAAAATATTATTCTGAAGACTGTCTAATTTATATATTTCTTTATCAAGTTGAGCAATTAAAGTTTGTATTGATTGTTTTTGATTATTAAGCTCTTTTGAAATGAATTTATTATTTTTTAAACGATTAACTATCTTGTTTTCAAGAGTGTCTAGATTTAATTTATTTTTATAAGTAATATTGATATAAATATTTGTAAAATCAATTTCATAAATATATTTATTATCAACTGCTTTCAACTTATAATATGTTTTTACAGTATCCGATTCTATCTTTTTAATATTATTTATATCTTCATCGTTTAAATGTAAAATTTTTTGTAGTTGTTTTTTATCAGATTGATTTAAAGCATCTAATGAATTAACTAAATCAATTATAATTTCAGGTTTAATAGATTCTGTAGATGCAATTAATCTACTTTGATATACAGTTCTGTTTGCTAAATGAATACCTAGTCCAATAAAAATACCGATTATCGAAAATATGATAAGTAATCTTGATCTTCGGTTTATGTAATAGTAAAATCCAATAAGCATTTGCCTGAATAATTCCATTAAATCTATTTCGTCATTTTCTTTGCTCATAAAAATTGATTTTAAAATTGAGACTGCAAAAATAGAAAAATTATATCTTTAAATTTATAATTAGAGATTTAAAATTACAAAATTTCATTTTATCATTGTATAATTGTATCATTGATTTTTAATATCTTCGTAAAAAATTATATAATGAGTAAAAAAGTAGCTTTAATTACAGGAATTACAGGTCAGGATGGAGCTTATCTTGCTGATTTTCTTATAAATAAAGGATATATTGTACATGGAATAAAGCGTAGAAGTTCTTTATTTAATACAGATAGAATAGATCATTTATATCTCGATCCGCATATTGAAAACAGAAATTTTATTCTGCATTACGGCGATTTAACAGATTCTACAAATCTTATTAGAATTATTCAGGAAACTCAGCCTAACGAAATTTATAATCTTGCAGCAATGAGTCATGTTCATGTTAGCTTTGATACTCCGGAATATACCGCTAATGCTGATGGAATAGGAACTCTTCGTATTTTAGAAGCTATTAGATTACTCGGATTAACAGAAAAAACTAAATTTTATCAGGCTTCTACCAGCGAGCTTTATGGTTTAGTACAAGAAGTGCCTCAATCTGAAAAAACACCTTTTTATCCTCGTAGTCCTTATGCTGTTGCAAAACTTTATGCTTATTGGATTACAGTCAATTATAGAGAAGCGTATAATATTTTTGCTTGTAATGGAATTCTGTTTAATCATGAATCGCCAATAAGAGGCGAAACTTTTGTTTCCAGAAAAATTACACGAGCTGTTGCTAAAATCAGTTTAGGGCTTCAAGATACATTATATTTAGGAAATTTATCGGCAAAAAGAGATTGGGGACATGCTAAAGATTACGTTAAGGCAATGTATTTGATGCTGCAACAAGCTGAGCCTCAGGATTTTGTTATTGCAACTGGAAAAACAACCGAAGTAAGAGAATTTGTTAGAAAAGCTTTTGCTCAACTTGGTATCTTAATTGATTTTAAAGGTAAAGGTATTAACGAAGAAGGTTTTATTTCTGAAATAAAAGATAAAAACTTAAATAAAATAGATAACTTGAAAGTTGGAAAAGTTGTAATAAAAGTAGATTCCAGATATTTTAGACCAACTGAAGTTGATTTACTTCTTGGAGACCCAACTAAAGCACATAACGTTTTAGGCTGGAAAACCGAATATGATATTGATGATTTAATTAAAGATATGGTTGATAGTGACTTAGCTTTAATGAAAAAAGATAAATTTTTAAAAGATGGTGGATACGATACTTTAAATCATCACGAATAATATATATTAAATTTGGAATAATTATTGTTTTATCTAAAATCAAAAAAATAATTAATAATACTAATTTATATAAATTTTATAAAAAATATCGTTATTTAATTTAAGGATATTATTTTTGTACATTATATTAATTTTATTTATATTTTTAAAATATTATTGTACTGAATTTCTTTTAGTTACAGTTAAGAAAATTATTGTTATGAGAAAAGCTACATATTTATTTATTCTTATCTTTTTTGTAATTATCAACAGTTGTAAAAAAGATACAGAATTATATTTTTTATTTCGTCAATCAAATCCGCAAAACATGATTACACAAAAGGGTGCTGAATTTTATGCATGGTCTGTTAAAGATACTGCTGTTAAAATTACATCTTATTATGCTCGTGTTCAAGGTGAAATTACAACTTATGGCAATAAAATTATTCAATACGGTCATTGCTGGTCTTTAAGCGAAAATCCATTAGTTGGAGTTGATACTTTAATGACAATTTTTAATACTACAGATTTTGATACAACCGCAACAAAATCAGTGTCTTACGAAAGCAGAATGAGCAGTTTGCTGGCAAGTAAAGATTATTATGTGCGCTCATATATAATTACAGGTGGTGAAGGCAATAATCCTGTTGATACCGGTTATAATGTTGTAAATTTAAAAATATCAACTCCGGATCCTATAAATGTGTGGTACGAACAAACAGGTGGAGGAAGACCAAGTGCCAGATACGATGCTGTTTGCTTTAATAAAGGCGATACTGTTTACTTTGGTACCGGTAATCAAAGATATATTGGAGCATCTACCGCATATTTAACAAAAGATTTTTGGCAATACGACCCGGTTGAAGATGCTTGGGCTCAACTTACTGCTTTTCCAACCGGCGCATATGAAGGTATAACTAATGCTGTAGGTTTTGCTTTAACTTTTTATTATGCTCCTACAGAAAAATATGTTAACAGATTATATATGGGATTAGGTGATTTTATAGGTGATGATAGTTATACTCATAAAACAAATCATTTTTGGGAATATAATTTAGAAACTAATACATGGAAATCAGTTGAAAACTTTCAGGGACTTCCAACAACAGAGTCTGCAAGTTTTGCAATAAAAGATAAAGCCTATGTAGGAACAGGATCATATAATTCACCTCAAAACGCTTGGTATTTATTTGATCCTGTTACAGAGTATGATGCTTATGATACAAGGCCATCGTGGCGCCAAATTGAAACCCCGGGAGGAAGTAGTGGTTCGGGAAGAACAGGAGCAATAGCATTTTCGGTTAATAACAGAGGGTATTTTGGCTTAGGCAGAACAGAATTAAATCAATTTTTAACTGATTTTTACGAGTTTGACCCAAATTCAGGAACTTGGGGGCAAATGAAAGAATTTCCAGGGTCGGGAAGGGCTAATGCCGTTGCATTTCCTATTGACGATCAAGGGTTTGTTGGTACAGGAGATAATATTGTTTGGAGTGGCGAAACTGTTGTTAGTGGAGATTCAATGAGTGATTTTTACAGATACGATCCATTTAATAATGTTTGGTATCCACTTGCTGATTACACAACTAATGATGTTGATAATTTAGTGCCTAAAAAAGTTACTAGAGCTGTTGGTTTTTATAGTCCTAGTACAGATTTAGGATATATCGGTTTTGGTTATGTAGTTGAAGGTACTGATCATATGCAACAAGACATTTGGTATTATAGACCTTAGGGAAGTATGAGTTATGAAGTATGAATTACGAATTATGAATTTTAAAATTTTCTTGGCGAATTTTTAGCATAGCGAGAAAAAAATAGAATTTAGTAATAAATTAAAATTAGAAATTTTATTATGAAGAGAGGAATTAATTTATTAATAATTATACTTGTTTCAATACAAGCATTTTCACAAAAGAGTGAATATCAATACTTTGCGGTACGTTTTGGTGCAACCCACGGTTTTAGTGCTCAGCCATTATTTAATGCAAACAAATACATAAATACACCCGATGGTGAAATGCAAGCAATTCCTGCTGATGCCTTTTTAGGTTATACGCCCGGTTTTGTTGCAGATATATATTATCATTTTGATTTTCCTACTGATAATGCAGGTATTTTTACAGGCTTGGAGTATAATTATTACGGTATGTCTTCAAAATATCAAACTAAATATGGCGACTATACTGCTATTGAAAAAAATATGGTTAATTCTGTAGGAATTCCTATTGCAATAAAATTTTGGCCCGATTTATATAAAGATCAGAAATATATTTATTTGGGAGCTAAATATAGCTTTAATCTAACAATGACTTCTGTTCAAAAAGTAAGTTGGACAAATGCTAAAGCAAGAGAAAAAATTGATGCAGAACAGTTTAGCCGCTCAAATTTTGGGATGTTTTTTGGAATTAACTATTTGGCATTTAATTTGCAATTTGATTATGTACCAGGTACTTTATTTAACTCTGAGTATAAATCGCCTTTAGGTTTTTTACCTTATGAAGGACAACCGGATAAAATGTTTTTTATTACAACTGCTATTAACGTACCTGTTAATGGTTGGATTGGTAAAAAAAGCTATGGTCTCAAGAAATTTTTCAACAAACTTAGATTTTGGAAATAGTTTATAATGAGAGATTTAATTTCGTTTAGTTAGGTATTTTTATTAAGATTACTATAAAAGAGGCTGCCAAAAAAGAAAAACTTATACTAAACCGCTATCAAATTTTGCAAAAAAATATTAGTCATCTGACGAATTTTCAATTAGCTGTTTTTCAGGATAATAAGATTCAAAATTTTACTAAAATTATTCATCAGATGATTTTTTAGAAACCGCCCTGATACTCTTTATATCGAATTAAAATAATTCATAAGTTGCTCCAAAGTTATTTTTTTAGCAATAATTTTTCTGTCTTCATCAATAAGAAAAATTACGGGAGTTCCATTTATATTATATAATTCTCTATATTGTGATTGATTTTTAGGATCCCAAACATTTACCCAATTTTTTAAGTTTTTTTCTGAAATGTAATTTAACCATTCGCTTTTATTTTCACCTGTGTATATTCCAATTAATGAAACACCTCTATCTTGAATAATTTTATAAAAATTATTCATTTCCGGTGTTACAATTTTACAAATTTCACAATCTGTATTGTAAAAATATATAATAACGTGCTTATTTTGAATTTCACTTAAATTAATTATTTTTCCAATACTATTTTCCATTTTTATTTCAGGAGCAATATTGCCTATCAAATTTGGTTTTCTAAGCTCAATATTTTTTATTAAAACTTCCTTAAATTCATCGCTTATCCATGGTGTTTTATTATTAAGATAGTAGTTTTCAGCAATATATACAAAAATGTTTTCATCAGTAATAATTCTGCTTGTTCTGTATTCATTAAAAAGCATGCTAATTACATATTTATAAACTTCTTCATTAACTTGCGATTTGCTAATAATATAATCAGTTCCAAGTTTTATTGAATCTATATAAGGAGGAGTTAAATTGTTTAAATAGTCTGATATTTTATTATAAATAATAGAACTTCTTATCAATCTTTCATCATTAAAATTGATATTATCAAAAAAGTGAGCTTTATAATAGTAAAATTCATAAAGCGAATCAATAATATTGCCTGCTGTATCTCTTTCTGCAGGAGGCGGAACTATTGGGATACTTGATTTTATTATTACAGAAATTAATGAATCCGGATGTTCGTTAACAATTTCTTCTTTTTTTAGGTAAATTTTATTATTTATTATTTGAATTTGTTGTTCTATAATTAATAAAGAATCAAAATTGCTTATTACAGATTTTTGCTTCTCTTTTAATAAAGAAATCAGTTTATACAGATTATTTAAATATTTTTGATAACTGAAAAATTTATAATTTTGGAATGAATCTTTAAACCTTACAGTATTTAAAAAATCAGAAGTATCGCATTTTATAGAAAAATCCTGATGTTTATCAATTAGAAAATCAAAATATTTTCCTCTATCTAATAAAATAAAATAAATTCCGCCGGCAAGCGTTTTATTACCTTCAAAAACGGCTTTTCCATTGTTACTTAATTTTACAGAGTCGTCTACAAAAAATCCATTTCCTAAATGGTGTCCCAGATATATAGTTGTATCTTTTAAATTTTCTACTTCAACTGATATTTTATAGCTCTGAGCATCAGCTTGATATGAAAAAACAAAAAGTAGTATCGTTAAAATTGATATAAATTTCATGTGTATATATTTTAATTGTTTTATTAATGTAAAGTAGAATGTTTTTAACTTGCTTATTATCAAGTAATTATTAAATGATAGTGTGATTTTTATTTGTAAATTTTATAATCATTATTATTATAAAAAGTTTCAAAGTTAAAAATTATCATCTTATTTATAACTTTTAAATAATAATTTATCATAATTGGAAATTTATTTGTCTATTTGCATAATATTTTTTTATTCCGCCTGTCTTTAAAAATAGAAAAATAAACAGATGCAAAATCTATCTGAAGGTAATTCCTTAAAAGTAATATTAAACTTTACAATGCCAATGTTAATTGGTAATGTATTTCAGCAGTTATATAATGTAATTGATAGTATTATTGTTGGAAATTTTTTAGGAAAAGAAGCATTATCGGCAGTTGGAGCATCTTTTCCTGTAATGTTTGCTTTAATTTCTCTTGTAATTGGAATTGCTTCTGGTTCCACAATAATAATTTCACAATATTTTGGCGCTAAAGATTTTCAAAAAGTTAAAATTGCAATTGATACAATGTACGTTGTAATTTTTGTAGCTTCTATTTTAATTTCAATTATAGGCATTAGTTTTTCCGAAGATATTTTTAGATTGATTGAATTACCTGAAACTATTATTCCACAAGCTAAAACATATTTAAATATTATTTTGGCAGGAATTATTATGATGTTTGGTTCTAGCGGAACAAATGCTGTTTTGCGAGGATTAGGTGATTCAAAAACACCTTTGTACTTTTTAGTTTTTGCATCTATTTTAAATATTATTTTCGATTTACTTTTTGTTTTAGTATTTAAATTAGGAATTGAAGGAGTGGCAATTGCTACAGTTTTATCTCAAGCCATTGCTTTTTTAAGTGCTGTTGTTTATCTTAACAAGTATCATGAATTAATAAATATTTCGCTAACGTCTTTTAAAATTGATAAAGATATATTTATCAAAAGTGTTAAAATTGGGTTGCCATCCGGACTGCAAAATATGTTTGTTGCAGTTGGTATGATTGCTATTTATCGTATTGTTAATCAGTTTGATACTAATGTAATTGCAGCTTATTCTGTGGCTGGAAGAATAGATTCTTTTGCTATTATGCCTGCAATGAATTTTTCAATGGCATTAACAGTTTTTGTAGGTCAAAATATTGGTGCAGGAAAAATGAATAGAGTTTGGGAAGGTTTAAAGGCAACTTTACTATTGACTTCTATTATTTCTATTACTTTTTCACTAATTGCAGTTTTTTTTGGTAAATATTTGATGAGAATTTTTACTCCAGATGAAGCTGTGCAATTAATTGGATATAACTATCTGGTAATTGTCGGATTGTTTTATATTATTTTTTCAGCAATGTTTTCTTTTAATGCAGTTTATAGAGGAGCAGGAGATACTATTGTTCCTATGTTTATTACATTATTTGCTTTATGGTTTATAAGAATACCTTTTTCTTGGTTTTTATCTCAAAAAATTGGCGAAACTGGTATTTGGTGGGGAATACCAATTGCATGGGCTTTTGGTTTAACAATTTCTGCATTCTATTTTGCTTCTGGCAGATGGAAAAGGAAATCAATTATAAATTAATAAGTTATTAAGCAATGTTATTTATTTAAGCATTTTGATTAAAATCACTAAAAAAGTTACAAGTTGCAAGTTAATCTGTAACTTGTAACTTGAAAATATAAAGAAATAATAAAATTATATTCTTTAAACTAAACAATATTGAGGTATTAAAATAAAATTTTGTGTTAAAACCTATATTAAACGATTCTAAATTACTTAAATGTTAAATTTGCTAAAGTGCTGTATTCGAGCAGTTTAGAGATATTGCAAAATGTGTTTGTCTTTTACTTATTTAGTAAGAAATAAGTTCGATATTTAGATTTGTAATTTCATTATATTCTTCACCCATAGATTGCATGTCTTCATCAATTTCCCTGTAATACCAATAAATATTAACAGTATTTTTTAAAGACATTCCATCTAAAATATTAATAATTTTAGTAATGTATCTTGCAGATGCAGTATTAAAATATTCTAATTTAAATGTTAGGTTCGTAATTGAGTTTGGCTTTTGACTGTAATTTTGAAGCCATTTTATTACAGGGATATAGAATTCGTCAGCATCTTCTGGTAAAGACCTGTTTGAAATTTCAAAAATATTATTTTTGGGATCAAAATGAATTTGTGGAGTTTCTTTTGTCGAGTCAATTATTAAGGCATTCATATTATTTGATTTATTAATACTAACTTGTAGCATGAAAAATGTTAATTTATCATCAACTTCATAAAAATCATACTGTAAATTGCTTTTACTTTTCTTTTTTATATCTAATAATCCCAAACCTGATTTTGGTTTGTTTATATCAAAATTTTGTAACCTTTGATTATATTCAATAACTAAATCGCTGTATTTCAAGTTGTTAACATTGTCGAGTTTTTCTTTAAGATGAGCAACTTTATTACTCTCAGTATAATTACCGGTAATCAATACATATTTATCTTCAGATTCTGTAATTAAAAATATACCTGGTTTCCAATCAATTTCTTTTGAATAATTATCGGCATGTTTAGATATGTTTTGAAGTAATTCAACCATTAAATTATAAATTTTAATGCTTATTGTTGAATCTGTCATTTGATTTTCGACAATTGATAAAAGATTTATTAACGAATTTTGATTAAATGCGCCTTTAAAAAATAAAACAATATTATCGTTTAACAATATATTATGAAGTTCTTTAATATTTTCAATAGAATACTTATAATCAGTTATTTTAATATCAATTTTTTCTTCAAGAGTTGGAATTTCAGTATTCAAATAAAAATATGAAAATTTATCGTCTATGCTTTTAAAATCGTATTCAAGTTTATTTCCCGATTTTTTTACTATTTCTATCAAACCAAGTCCGGCACCACCTTTTTCAGATATTTCTGTTGTACTTCTTGTTATTCTAGAATACTCTCTTAAATCAGAATGAGGCATCTTATTGATATTGTCAATTTTTTCTTTTAATTCATCAATTTCTTCTACATTAATTAAATTACCTGTTGTAATATAATACTTTAAGTTTTTTTTATGAATTGCAAATAAACTGTACTTATCCGGCGAATGATTAAATGATTCGCTGTGATGTCGGGCTATATTTTGTAAACTCTCACCCATAATGTAATAAATTTTTGATTTTATTTTTAATGTATCTTGCGCGTCTTTTAAGGTTGATTTTGCTAAATCTAATATGCTACTAACAATTGAAGGCGAAAAATTTCCTCTAAATATATATTCTAAATCATCTTTTTTAATAAGCTGCAACATATTTAGAAATTTTTCAATTCCTTTTTTTGAGTTTATCTTATCTTTTTGTTTAAACATAAGTCTAATTAGAGATATATAATATATAAACGCTAAAAGTGCTTATTAATTATTTTTACAATCTTTGAAGATAATAAATTATAGCATTTTATTATCTTTTTTTACATAAAACAATCTTTTTCTATGATAAATAAATACTACTATAAGATTAAGGAATGCAGGATTTAATAAAAAATCTTATTTATATACTTTGCAAATATATAAATTTTATAAAATTTAAATTATTTACTTTTTAAATTATACTTATTTTATTTTTGAATTACTTTTGCATATTATAATTTAAATACTACAAATGATTAATTATCTTCAGATAGAAAATTTAAGTAAGTCTTTCGGAGAGGATGTTTTATTTAGCGATGTTACATTCACTTTGCATAAAGATCAAAAATTGGCATTAATTGCTAAAAATGGAACTGGTAAGTCAACATTGTTAAATATTATTTCAGGAAAAGATATTCCTGATTCGGGAAAAATTACTTTTAGAAAAGATATAAAAGTTTCATATTTGGAGCAAATCCCTTTTTTTGTGCTCGAAGATAATATTATCGATCATATTTTTCGCTCATCTGACAATATCAGCAATATAATTAAAAGATATCAGCAAGCAATTATTTTAGGCGATTCTGATTTAATACAAAAAGCATCTGAAGAGATGGATTTGGCTGAAGCCTGGGATTATGAACATAAAATAATTGAAATTCTGGATAAATTAAAAATTTCAAATTTTAATCAGCAAATTAAAACTTTATCAGGAGGCGAAAAACGACGTCTTGCCTTAGCGGCTGCTTTAATTGAAAAAGCTGATGTTTTAATTTTAGATGAACCTACGAATCATCTTGATTTACAGATGATTGACTGGCTGGAAAAATATTTAAAAAGCGAAAAAATTAGTTTGTTGATGGTAACTCACGACAGATATTTTCTTGATATTGTTTGCGATGAAATTGTAGAAATTGATATGAAAAAATCCTTTTTGTACAAAGGAAATTATCAATATTATATAGAAAAAAGAGCTGCAAGATATAGTCAAATGCAGACCGAAATTGAAAAAGCCAATAATTTGTATAAAAAAGAGCTTGATTGGATGCGTAGAATGCCGCAAGCTCGTTCAACAAAAGCTAAATACAGAATTGAAAATTTTTATAAAATTGAGGAAAAAGCTAATATAAGTATTGATGAAGAAAATCAAAATATTGATATTAAAACAAGCAGACTTGGAAAGAAGGTTCTTGATATTTATGACATATCTAAAAGTTTTGAGAATAAGATACTTATAAAAAGTTTTTCTTATAAATTCGGAAGAAAAGAAAAAATTGGAATCGTTGGTCCTAACGGAAGTGGAAAAAGTACTTTCCTTAATATTATTACAGGTAATATTTTGCCGGATAAAGGTACAATTGAAAAAGGAAGTACAGTTGTTTTTGGTTATTATACTCAAGGAGGATTAGTTTTTGATAATGAAAAAAGGATGATTGATATAATTAAGGATATTTCTGAATTTATACCTGTTGGTAAGAATAGTAATATGTCTGCAGCTCAGTTTCTTGAGTATTTTCAATTTGATAGAGAAAAGCATTATTCTTATGTTTCGAAGTTAAGCGGAGGCGAAAGAAAGAGACTTTATTTAATGACAGTTTTGATGCGTAATCCAAATTTTCTAATTCTTGATGAACCTACTAATGATTTTGATATTCAGACACTTAACGTACTTGAAGAATATTTGAAAAATTTTGATGGAAATGTATTGATTGTATCGCATGACAGATATTTTATGGATAAGCTAGTTGATTCATTATTTGTAATTGAAGATGGAGGAAATATATTTAATTTTCCAGGAAATTATTATGATTATATTCAATATAAATCTTTACAGGATAAAGAAATAAGGCAACTTGAGAAAAAGCAGAAAGAAATAAAGGAAGAAAAAAAGCCTCAAAAGAAAAAGTTTGGATTTAATGAACAACGTGAATTTGATAATCTTGAAAAAGAACTAAAAGAGCTAGAAGAAAGAAAATCAAATATAGAAATTTCATTAAACTCAGGTGAACTTGTTGAAAATGAGCTTATTAAAATTTCTGAAGAATATGCACAAATATCTAAAATTATTGATAAAAAGGAAATGAGATGGCTTGAACTAAGCGAATTAAAAGATTAAATTGAACTATAAATATTTAATTATAAGAAGTTTACTTAAACGGAATAATTAATATATATATATTGTTATATGTTTATTTGGAAAATGAATATATTTTGATTTATTTAGAGATATTAAAAAAAACTAAATTCATGAAGAAGAATTTATTTATATTTTTAATGTTACTTCTTGGAAGTAATGTTACATTTTCACAAACAGATACAATAATTTCAGATTTGTTTAATTTAAGCCTAGAAGAATTAATGAATGTTGAAGTTGAAGTAGTAACAAAAAAAGCATTGGCTTTAAGAGAAAATCCTGCTATTGTTACAGTTATATCAGAAACTGATATTCAAAATTCAGGCGCCAGAGATATAAAAGAAGTTTTTGAATTATTTGTTCCGGGTTTTCAATTTGGAGTGGATGTTGAAGGTGCTGTTGGAATGTCGGTTAGAGGTATTTGGGCTTTTGAAGGAAAAACTCTTTTAATGATTGACGGAATTGAAATGAATGAAGAAATGTTTGGCTCTGTTATGTTTGGAAACCATTTTACGGTAGATAATGTGAAAAAAATTGAAATTTCACGCGGTCCAGGTTCTGCAATTTATGGCGGTTATGCAGGTTTAAGTGTTATAAACATAATTACAAAAGGCGCGAATATGAATTGTGGTTTTATAAGCAGTTCATATTCTCAAATGTCAAAAACTTATGCGCAAAGATATCTAAATGCCGGCTTTGGTAAAGAAATAAACAATTTTTTATTTAGCATTAATGCGGCTTATAGTCAAGGAGTTAGAAGCCAAAATGAGAATGTTGATTATTATTTAAATTCAATTGCAATGCAAGATAATTCTACAATTTATTCAACATTTTTAAATACAAATATAAAATATAAAGGTTTAGATATTAGGCTTATATCTGATTTATATCAATATAAACAAGTTGATTTGTGGGGCGAAAATTATACAAATGGAGCTCTAAATCAAAAAACCGACAGTCACATAGGACAAATTAAGTATAAATTTGAAATATCAGAAAAACATATTTTAGCACCATTTTTTATTTTCAAATATCAAAAACCATGGAATGTTGATGTACCTGAACAAGATTATGTAAATTCAAAATTTGTTGCAAAATATACAACAGGCATAAACCACAGCTGGGAAATTAATTCAAATTTTAATATCTTAAGCGGATTTGAATATTATAATAATTCATTGAATTTACCTGAAGATTACAAAACTTACGAAGAAACTTTT
>JAFGWC010000075.1 GCA_016937695.1 Bacteroidales bacterium | reverse complement strand
TATTTTTGTTTAGATGAATCGCCTTGATTTATAAAAGCAGTATATTCTTCAAACTTAAAACTATTATTAATTAAGCTGTCTGTTTCAAAAATTCTCCATCTATTATCTTCCGAATATTCTGATACTCCGATAGTTAAGTATTTAAAATGTTTTGATAATATTGTATTATGTTTTGTGTAATTCGTTTTGTTTAAAAAATCATCAGTATTAAGATAACTTATGTCTGTAAATAATTGAAAAGTTTTAAATTTAATATCAGAAATAAAATTTGCCTTTTTACCTAAATAATTGTTTTGTTTTTGTAAAAGATTTCCGTTTAACTGTAAAAAACCCACATTTTTATTATAAAATGTTAGTCCAGAAATTATATTTTGTTCCTGATAATCAACCGTTTGATTAAGTAAATTCCAATCTCTTTCAAATTCTACTGTATTATAATTTTCAATCGGACTAAATTTATCGTCGGCCATTTTATAGTTTATAAAAAATTCTAATTTATTTTCTGATGTATCCGAATTCAGAAAATTTTGTGTGAAATTTAGCTTAAAAGCATATCCAACATCATCATTATCATTTATTTGCGAATATGTATTTGCATCAAAATCAGAAATCGCCATTTCAATTAAAACAGTTGTTTTATCAGATATTTTAATATCAGAACCAATACTGGTCATAAGTTTGGATTTAGGCGTAATTAACTGTATTAATGGCGAATACGAGCCTTGCATAATTCCGTTTTCTGTGGCTGTCCATTTATAAATTCGTCCGTTTACATTACTTATTACCGGATTATAATTTCCTTTATTTGCACCAACATAAGAAAAATAAAGTTCATAAATGGCTGAATAAGAATCAGTTGAATAAACAAAAACACTGTCATAATATATTCCGCCAACAACAGAATCTGTTAATCTATATAAAATTTTATCCGAATTATATTCAACAGTTTTAAAATTTGAAAAATTTGCATTTTGAATACTATCTCCAATTTCCGACAAAAACTTTTTGTTATCATCTGTATATAAGTTATTTAAAGGATCATTTTTGTTATCTTTTTCCGAATAAAAATTCAACCAAAAATTTGCTTTTTTAGTTTGCAAATAATTTGTTTGATAAAAAACCATTCTCGAAAAATTTCTTTCTGCATATTCATATTCAACTGTTATTCTTGAGTCTTTTGTTATCAAATTGTTTGTAGTAAAACTTATTTCTGCTGAGTTATAGTCAATTGTATAATCATTGTTTAAGCCTCTTATCAGCAATTTTCCATCAATAAAAACTTTTTCCGAGCCAGATAAAATAATTATATAAATTTCATTATTTGCACCAAAAAGTTTATATGGGCCTTGGCTTCCTTCTATTCCGCTTATTTTCAGCTTGTTATATTTCCCTTTTGCCAACGAACCGCTAATTTCAGATTTTAATTCAATGTTTTTTTCTTTGCTGATATCAAAGCCGGAATAAAAATTTATTCCTCTAACTTTTTTATCCATATTCATAAAATAGCTGTATTTATTTTTTATTTCCAAATCGCCCATAATAACGCCAGATTTGTCAGTAAATAATTCAATATAAACTTTATCAAACTCTTGAATTTGTTGAGTATTGCCTTCAGGCTGAATTGGCATATTATTTTCCGAAATTGCTGCTCTTATCGAAACCTCTTCATTTATTTTTCCCGACAATTGCAAATTTAAATTTGAAACAGTGCTTAAATCTCTTTGATTTCCAAAAACAAAACCGCGTGAAATTGTTCCGTTTTTGTAAAATTTATTATCAGATAAAAACTTATTTTCATTTGCACTTGCATGATATTTTTTTGTTTTGTCAAATTCAAAATTTTTCAAAATTAAAGATGTGTCTTTAAAATTAAAATTCTCATCAAAATTGCATGGAAAAACTCTGTAAGTAATAAAAAATAATCTATTGTAATATTCTGATTTATTATTTATTATAATAATTTTAGATTTAGCATAATCAAATAAAAAATCGCTATCGTTAACAAAGTTTAAAAACTCGTCTTTTAAAATTATAGAATTTGGAATAACACTTAAGCTGTCAAATTTTATGCTATCTGTTTTAATTAATATAACTTTCGATTTTAAATTGCTCATATTATCTTGCGAGAACAATAAATTGAAGTTTATTATTAATAAAAAAAAAGCATATAAATATTTTGTAGGATTATTAAACATAAAAAAATTGAAAAAAACAGAATAATCTTTATTTATCTGATATTCTATAGATGCTAAAAATTAATTTTTAAAACCGTATGAAAAATGACATATAAAATTTAAATTTGCATTATTAAACATAAAATTAAGCCAAAATGGAAAATCAAACAGAAAAAAAGAATAATATTAAAGTAATTGTATTAATAATTTTGTCACTTGCCGTAATTTTTCTAGTAATTGATAAATTTAATCAAAAATCGAAAACTAATACTATTATTGAAGAACTTGAAGATACAAATACCGAAAAGCAAAACATAAGCAAAGAGCTTCAAGGCCTTGTGATTCAATATGATGATTTAAAAACAAACAATGATACTTTAAATAAAAAACTTGAAATAGAAAAAGAAAGAATAAAAGCAATTCTTGAAGAATTAAAGTATGTAAAATCATCAAATGCAGCTAAAGTTAAAGAATACAAAAAAGAATTAGGTACTTTACGTCAAATTATGCGTAGTTATATTGTTCAAATAGACTCGTTATACTCTAAAAATAAAGAACTTGTAACAGAAAATATAAAAGTTAAAAATCAATATGACGATATTGTTTCTGAAAATGAAAATTTAAGTTACGAAAGAGATAGCTTAGCTGGAACAGTAGAAAAAGCAGCTACTTTAAAAGCTTTAAACTTAACAGCTACAGGTTTAAATGTTAGAGATAAGGAAACAGACAGAATCAGCAAACTAGACAAAATTAAAATTTGCTTTACACTTGATGAAAACAATATTACAGAACAAGGTGAAAAATGGGTTTACATAAGAATAGCAAAACCAGATAAGTATGTTATTACAGAATCGGAATACAATTTATTTTATTTTGAAGGAAAACAAATAGCATATACAGCAAAACGAAATGTAAACTATACCGGAAAAAGCACAGATATGTGTATATTTTGGAAAAAAAATGAAGATATAAAACCAGGCCTTTATTATGTTGATATTTTTACAGAAGGCAAAAAAATAGGAACATTAGCTTTTAATTTGAAATAAAAATTAAAATTTTAACAAATAAAAAAAGCTCTGAAATTTTTCAGAGCTTTTTTTGTGAGGTCACGAGCGGACTTGTAATAAAACCCACTTACTTCTTGTATATCAATCGATTACGTTAAGTCTGAAAGTATAATTGGTAAACAATTGGTAAACAATATTTTGTTTCGATAAAAGCTTAATTGTAATTTGTACAAAGTTACAAAAAATTATTTGTTGTTTCATTTGATTAAAATATTTTGAAAATTCAAAAAAATATATATATCTTTAAGCGTGTAAAAAACATCAATGAAATTAACAAAAAAAATTATTGTTGAACCTACTTCCCACATGAATGAAAATAGATTAAAACTTCTATTCGATTTCGATAAGGATTTGATAGACATTGTTAAAACGATTCCCAATAGAAAATGGAGTAAAACAATGAACTGTTGGCATATTCCTGATACAGAATCAATAAATACATTAAACAGTAAATTCTCACCAAGTATTACTTTTGTTGAAATTATCTACAAGCAAAATACTCAGCATAATCTTAATGCGGTAATTTTAATTAACAAGGTCGAAAATAGAATACAACTAAGTTTAAATGATGATGAAGAAATAAAAGATAAATTGGCAAGTATTGATAAGCATTATAGGCTGGCAAATCATCCTAAATGGTTTTTTTCTGGCTCAAATGAAAACTATTTGCAAATTATTGAAATATTAAAAACGCATAATTACAAATATCGCATAGAATATAAAAAAGATAAAGATGAAGAACAAGAAAACCCACTTGTAAAACATTATGTACAAGCTATGATGATGCGAAATAACAGCAAAAGTACCATCGACACTTATACCTTTTTTTTCAAACAATTTGTTGCTGATTTTAAAAAACATGAAATTTCAAAACTAGAATATGCAGAAATAAATTCATATATTCAGAAACAAATAAGAACAAGACAACTAAGTGAACAACAACAACTTCAATTAATAAGTGCAATAAAATATTACTATGAAAAAATTCAAGGTAAAGAAAAAATGTATTTTTATCTAAAAAAACAAAATCAGATAATCGATAGTAATATATATATACCCATTGATGAGATAATACCAATTATTGAAGAAATAAAAAAGACAAAAGAAAAATTACTAATAATATTTCATTATTCGCTTGGTCTTGGTTTTGACAAAATTTCGGAACTCACCTTAGAAAAGAGTAAAACTGTTCTGAAAAGAAATCTCAATAGCAAAACATTTATCCTACAACTAGTAAAAGAATATTACCTAAAGTGTAAACCTACTTTATATTTCTTTGAATATGAGAATGACACAAAATATCCTGATAAAGAAATAGAAGCTAGTATATACAGAATTGTCGGTAAATATCAGTTAATTGATATTTATAAAAAGGAATACAAATTTATATGTATGAAAGCAGAAATGCAGGAGAGTTCGACAAAAAACTATCTTTCGTATTTTCTGACATTTCTTAAAGAGTTTAATTTTGTTCATCCGCTTACAATAAGCAACGAGCAGATCCGATTGTTTTTATTGAAACTTAACAAAGATACGTATTCCAAAAACACTGTGAGTCAATATATCAATTGCATAAAACTATATTATGTACGAACGGGTAGAAGAGAAATTGAAGATAAATTTATATTTAGACCGAAGAAAGAAAATAAATTACCCGAAATATTAAGTCTTGATGAGATAAAATCGTTATTATCAACAATTAGTAACTTAAAACACCATTGCATATTAGCACTTACATACTCTGGTGGGCTTAGAAGAAGCGAAACATTAAATCTAGAAATTCAGGATATAGATATGAGTCGTAATGAAATCCGAATAAGAAATGGTAAGGGTAAAAAAGATAGAATCACACTTTTATCAGAATCGCTAAAAAAGATGCTCGTATTGTATATTAAAGAATACAAACCCCAAAAATATTTATTTGAAGGCTCTACAGGCGGCAAATACAGTGCTAGTAGCATGGATAAAATCTTAAAAAAAGCATTAAAAAAGGCAAATATCAACAAAAACATAAGTCTTCATAGTTTAAGACATTCATTTGCCACACATCTTTTAGAGCAAGGAACAGATATACGTTTTATTCAGGAATTATTAGGCCATAGCAATATTAAAACAACTGTTCTTTATACTAAAATTGCACAAACTGCAGTAAGAAAAATAAAGAATCCATTGGATAACATTCTAAAAAATAAAAAAAATGACACACCACCCTAGCTGGATAATTTAGGCGGCTTGGTGGAACTCATTTTCATAAAGCGTAAAATTAAAAGCTTAATAATCAGATAATTAAAAAAATAAGTAAAATAATATAATAGCGGCTTGGTGTAATACAAGAAGCGAGACGTT